>JBBRMC010000009.1:0-20501 GCA_038231055.1 Leptolyngbyales cyanobacterium | reverse complement strand
TCAGGCGAAAACCAAAAATACTCTGGAGTCCGAAAGCGATCTTGATAGAGCGTTTTTTTAAGACTGCGATCGGTGTCTGCGGTCGAAGTTGAGATCAGTTCAATAATCAGATTGGGATATTTGCCGTCTTCTTCCCACGTCACCCAGGCATTGCGAGGGCGGCGATCGGTCTGCTTAATTAAGAAAAAATCGGGTCCGCGAAAATCACGATTTCTCAACTGTTGGCGACTGAAATAGATAGTGAGATTTGCGCCGATAAAGAAATCGTCTCGATCGCGCCACAAAAATTCTAGACAGGCAACCAATAGCGCCAGTTGTGCATAGTGTAATGAACTTTCCATTTCTGGCTCATCGCTCAAAAGCTTGCTGGCATCGGGCATCATGGCTTCTAACTGCTGCGCGGTCAAGCCTGTCATATTCATGAGAAATTTCCTGACGCGGATTAGCTTTATTATCGGCGATCGAGCTTTAAGCGATCGAGACATCCCTCTGCAAAAAACCGCCCAGGTCATTATCTCGATTTAACCAACCCGTCAGAAAAATCTCTTGACTAGGGTTAGAATCCACGCGCTGCTTGCGATAATCGATCCGACCTTGAACAATTTTTTGAGCAGTACGGGCATTGTTGTTCGCTAAAAGAGCCGCCTGAGTTCCCGGACCAAAAATGCCATCGGCGCTAATGCCCAACGCTTCTTGCAAAAACTCGATCGCGCCCCCGACCCCAAAGTTAACAGCCGTGTCAAAATGAGCGATCGCTAACGGCAACACCATGATAGGTGCTTGCGAAGGCTGCCAATACATTGAGAAATAAATATCGTGGACTTCCGCATCGGTAATTGAGTCTACGCCGCGCGTCGGGAGCCGATTGTTGATGCGATAGGTGTTGTAGGTATCTTGAGTTACGCCCTTGTTGGTCGCACCACCGGGATCAACCGGATTATTCACATATCCGCCTTCCCAAAGCAGTGTGAATTTAAGAGCTTTTGCCAGCGCATCCGAAGGTGACTGAATGTTTGTGATGCGGGTTGGCGCAATGGGCATTACGGGAGGACGCATTTCGATCAGCTTTCGGGCAAAGGTGGGTCCAAAAATGCCTGTGCTGGAATTATTGAGATGAACCGCTTGGCAGAAGCGATCGAGCGCATCTTTAGTTACCGCACCAAACACCCCATCAATCGCGGTGCTGATATCGGTGCCCTGCATGAATCCGATCGCGCTGAGTCGAGTTTGCAGATCGGTCACCAGTTCTTTATCGCTCGTCAGAGTTGATAAATTAATAACGGTATTGTGTTCGACTAAATCTTTTAGGTGCATGACGTGACCCTCAATTTACAGGTATCTTGCCTCACTCAAAAAGCCAAGATTGATTTTCTATCTAAAATTTAATATTTGATACTTAAATCTAGTTTTTCTACCACAGGTAGGACTGTAGAAATTGTTAAGTGCCTGTAACCTAGCGATAAAGGACTAGAAAGGCACTCATGCAAATTCAAACACCAGACTGGGTGAAGCACGCGGTTTTTTATCAAATTTTCCCCGATCGCTTTGCCAAAAGTCAGACGGCACGCAAGCGGCTGCACCATCACGATCGCTGGGAAGATTGGCACGCCATTCCAACGCTGCAAGGCTATAAGGGAGGCGACCTGTGGGGCGTGACTGAAAAGCTCGACTACATTCAAGATTTGGGCATCAACGCAATTTACTTTACGCCTATCTTTCAATCGGCTAGCAATCACCGCTATCACACGCACGATTATTATCAAGTCGATCCCATGTTGGGCGGCAATGATGCGTTTCAAGCCCTGTTAGAAGAGTCGCATCGACGCGATATTAAAGTCGTTTTAGATGGGGTATTTAATCACTCCAGTCGCGGCTTTTTCTTCTTTCATGACGTGCTTGAAAACGGTCCGCATTCGCCCTGGGTAGATTGGTTCAAAGTCTATGATTGGCCTGTCAGCGCCTATAACGGCGAATATCCTGCCAACTATGAAGGGTGGGATGACAATCGTGCGCTGCCTGTGTTTAATCACGATAATTCTGAGGTGCGTGAATACATCATGGAGATTGCCGAACATTGGATTAAACTCGGCGTAGATGGCTGGCGATTAGATGTGCCATTTGAAATTAAAACGCCTGGATTTTGGCAAGAGTTTCGCGATCGCGTCAAAGCCGTTAATCCTGAAGCGTACATTGTGGGCGAGGTGTGGGGAGATTCGCGCCAATGGCTTGATGGCACCCAGTTTGATGGCGTGATGAATTATCTGTTTACAGGTCCAACGATCGCGTTTGTGGCAGGCGATCGCGTTGCTCTTGATCAAGTGCAGAGTCGGGATTATCAACCTTATCCGCCTCTATTTGCAGCGGAGTATAGTGAAAAAATTCGGGCACTGTTAGCGCTCTATGATTGGGAGATTCAACTCACTCAACTCAATCTGCTAGCCAGTCACGATACGGCTCGGTTGATGTCGATCGCAGGGGGTGATCAAGCCAGCGTCGAGCTTTCAACCCTGCTGCTGCTGACGTTTCCAGGTGCTCCTAGCATTTATTATGGTGACGAAGTTGGTCTACCAGGTGCCCTTGATCCAGATTCCCGTCGAGGCTTTCCGCCTGAATCTGACTGGAATTACAAAATCTTTGAGTGTCATCGCCAACTAATCGCGCTGCGTCACGCGCATCCAGCTCTGCGAACAGGAGACTATAAAACGCTCTATGCCGAGGGAACGGTTTATGTGTTTGCTCGCAGTTTAGGAGACGACGAGTTAATGATTGCGGTCAATGTCGGAACCGAACCTGCCAAAGTCACAGTGGAGTCAGAAAGCTTAAAGCCCCGTCCCAACAAGCTTTTGTATGGCTCGGCTGATGCTGAATGGAGCGAAGACACTCATCTAGAGTTGCATCTGCCTGAGCGATCGGGTTGTGTGTTGGGCTAGCCCCAAGAGAGAGGTGATTTTGTAACGTAACCTACATTTGGGAAGAGGACGTATCTAGAGTGGCTGCTTATCATAATCTCAGATTTTAACCATAGGAGTATTGATATGACAGACACACAATCTGGAACTGGCACCCCGATCGGCGAACCGTCTGAGAAGGCAATGTCTAATAGAGATGCCGATCAAAAAGCTGCAAAACGAGATGATGTCGCTGAGAAAACCACGAGTCTACCTGCTGAAGTCACCGACCAACTAATGGACGGTTCTGATCAGGTCTTTTTAGCAGCCTTTAACAACTCTCAAAAAGATGGTTTGAGTAAAGAAGCGGCGATGGGTGTTGCTTGGAATAGCGTCAAGCAGGGTTTTGAGCGCAGTCAAGATGGAAGCTGGCACCGCAAGCAAAAGCCCGGTGATCAAACCATTAGTTCGGGTGTTGAATCTGCTGCTAATTAGGCTGATGGTTGACGAGTTCTTTTGCGATTCGTCTAGCAATAAAATATAAGCTTTACCGAATGATCAGGTGTGTTTTGCAGTCGTTACAACACACCTGATTTTTTGCGAACTGAGAGGCAAGGTTAGAATAAAGCATTATCTCACCAAGCAACGTTTAATTGCTCTGATGGATATCACTATCAGTTTCAGAAAGAGGACAGTATGACAACCTCTGCACTTAATTGGACACTTGAACCGCAGCTAAAATTAGCATCTGCTTAAGCTAGAATTAGCTTAAATCTAGACAGATTAAATCATGTCTGAAGCAGTACAATATGTGACGAATCAGCAAGGAGAGCGAGTCGGTGTCTTGGTAGACCTGGAAACCTATCATCGCCTTGCTAATGCTTCTGCTGCCGATGAAGATCTTTTGACTGAGTTGAGCCTAGAAGAGCTACAGGCGCTAGCAGACAGTCAGCTTGCCTCTGCCGAGCAATTTCAACTTGGTAAACTGCTCACTCAGAACGCTGAGGTTCAACTGCCACCTGAACTAACCACAAAAATTGATCTTCTTTTGACACAGGTTGACAATCTGAATATCCTGAAAACTAGAGCAAGGTACACTTTAAAGCAGCTTTACGGAGTCTCGATGTAACGTGAGCGCTTACATTCCTGTTGAGTTGCAACGTCAAGTTCGTTCTCGTTTTATCGGTTGTTGTGCCTATTGTCGAACGTCTGAATCTCTAACCGTTACAACGTCTGAGTTTGAACACATCATTCCGCGTTCAAAGGGCGGAACAACAACCTTCGAGAACCTCTGTTTAGCTTGTCCATCTTGCAACCGCTATAAAGCTACTCGTCAAACCGCAATCGATCCAATCACACAAGAAGAGGTTGAATTATTTCACCCTCAGAAACAATCTTGAACCGACCATTTTGGGTGGAATGCGGGAGCTACAGAAATTATTGGGTTAACCCCTACTGGTAGAGCGACTGTTATTGTGCTGAAGATGAATCGTCCTCAGTTGCTCCGTGTTCGACGAATGTGGGTAAAGATGGGCGAACATCCCCCGACAGTTTAGCTACCAGAACAAGTTTGACAAAGTGACAAAACTCGATCAGTCATTTTCTAGAAGTTAACCCAGCCGTAACAAAGTAGGTGAATCGACGTAATTGCATGATTCACCTACTTTAAAGAATTCTGGCATCACAACCAGAACTTCTGGAAGACGCTACAGCTTGATCACAACCTTGATGCAGTTATCTTTTTTGTGCTTAAAGGTTTCATAAGCTTGAGGAGCGTCGTCGATCGAGATACGGTGCGTGATCACAAACGAAGGATCAATGTCGCCGTTTTGAATGTGCTTCATTAACGGGTCAAGGTATTTGTGAACGTGGGTCTGACCCATTCTCATCGTCAGCCCTTTGTTAAACGCCGCCCCAAACGGTATCTTGTCCAAAATGCCGCCATACACGCCGGGAATTGAAACGGTGCCGCCTTTGCCACAGGCAACGATTACCTGTCTCAACGCAGTCGGACGATCGGTCTCTAATCGGACGGCTTGCTTGGCTTTGTCGTAGAGATAATCGGGACCTGTGCCGTGAGCTTCCATACCAACCGCATCGATACAGGAATCGGGTCCGCGTCCGCCCGTCAGTTCTTTGAGAGCATCGCCTGCGTCTACTTCTTCATAGTTAATGACTTCAGTTGCGCCCGCTTGCTCTTTTGCCATTTTTAGACGTTCAGGAATGCGATCGATGGCGATGACCCGTTCCGCTCCCAGCAAGAAGGCACTGCGAATGGCGAACTGTCCCACCGGACCGCAGCCCCACACGGCAACGGTGTCTCCCGGTTTGATATTGCAGTTCTCAGCCGCCATATAACCCGTCGGGAAGATATCGGTTAGGAATAGTACTTGATCATCGGTCAAGCCTTCGGGCACTTTGTATAAGCCCACATCTGCAAAGGGAACACGGGCATATTCTGCTTGACCCCCAGCATAGCCGCCAAAAATGTGCGAATAGCCAAATAGCCCGGCGGCTGAGTGACCATACAACGCCTCTGCCATAAATGCGTTGGGGTTGGAGTTATCGCAGAGTGACCACTGAGCAGTTTTACAGCTATAACAGTTTCCACAGGAGATCGTGAATGGCACAACCACACGATCTCCAATGCTTAGATTCTTGACTCCAGGACCTAGTTCGACGATTTCACCCATAAACTCGTGTCCCATAATGTCGCCCGACATCATACTGGGAATAAAGCCATCATAGAGGTGCAGGTCAGACCCGCAAATCGCAGTTGAAGTGATTTTGACAATAGCATCGCGAGGGTTAAGAATTTTTGGATCAGGTACGTTTTCGACTCGAACATCCATTGCGCCGCGCCAGCAAACTGCTTTCATTTAAGGGTTCTCCTAGTGAATTTATAAATGGTGGGCAACGGGTTCTTCGTCGAATTCATCACCCACTCATGGTTTATCTGCAAATCATTAACACAGATGATTTAGCGCTTTGTTTGGTAGTAACCAGATTTTGATTGAGCTGCCATATCTCTAGCGTTAGATCTGATGGCTTCCTGGCTTTCTTTTGCCGCAGCTTTAGATTTATCTGCAATGTCGTCTACAACTTGTCGAGACTTGCCCGTCACTGTATCCGTTGCTTTTCCAACTTCGTCTTTAACATCGTTCTCTTTGCCGGTGATCTGTCTACCAAATTTCTTGGTGCTTTCAGGAATTGGCTCATCCAGATTGAGCTTTTCTTTGACCGTTTCAGCCGCTTCTTTTAATCTGTTTTCAGCACTGCTAATCAACGGATCGCCTTGGGGATGGTCAGTCACTCGATCTTGAGCGCTCGTTTTTAGAACGTCTTTGGTTGTATCTAACGTGCCGTGATTTCTGAGGATCTCTGAAGAGTCTAATGCCTTCAAATTTTGGGCTGCCTCTTGAAAGCTGTCAGCTTCTTTGATCACTTGTTTTGCTGCGTCAGGCGTGACGGCTGCTATTGCCTGAAATGTTGCAGGATTGCTAAATAACAATCCGACAAATAACAGAATGCTAGCTAGGAGAGTAGTCGTGGATTTAATTATTTGAGTCATAGCGGAAAGCATCGCAGAAATGAATTACGGTTTTAAGACAACTTTGATGCAGTTATCTTTTTTGTGTTTAAAGGTCTCGTATGCCTGTTTTGCTTGACCTAAAGGCATCTGATGGGTGAAGACATAAGAGGGATCAATCTCACCTTTGACGGCACGATCGAGCAACATCGGGATATATTTCTGCCCAAACATCTGTCCCATTTTCAGAGTCAAGCCTTTGCTAAACGCGGCACCTATTGGCATTTTGTCGAGGAAACCAGCATAAACGCCCATGATTGACAGAGTGCCACCTTTACGACAGGCAAGAATCATTTGACGAATGACGTAAGGACGATCGAGCGACAGCTTGACAGCCTGTTTTACTTCGTCATAAACGCCCATAAAGCCCATGCCATGAGCTTCGAGACCGACGGCATCAATGCAAGCATCGGGTCCGCGTCCTCCGGTCATTTCTTTGAGGGCTTCGCCTGCGTCTACTTCTTCGTAGTTAATGATGTCAGCGCCGCTCTGCTCCTTTGCCATTTTTAAGCGTTCGGGGACGCGATCGATGGCGATGACTCGTTCGGCTCCCAGCATATAAGCACTGCGAATCGTGAATTGACCCACGGGACCGCAGCCCCAAACAGCAACGATGTCGCCGCGCTTGATGTCGCACAGATCTGCGCCCATAAATCCCGTTGGGAAGGCATCTGAAATAGGCAATGCCTGCTCGTCGGTGAGTCCGTCAGGGATTTTGATAGCTCCGTAATCGGCATAGGGAATTCGCACATATTCGGCTTGTGCACCTGCATACCCGCCGAACAAGTTGGAATAGCCATAAATTCCCGATGTGCTGAAGCCAAAAATGGGTTCTTGCAGCGCCCCTTTAGGATTTGAGTTGTCGCATAATGACCACTCCTGATGCTGACAATAGCGACACTGACCACAACTCACCATCGAAGAGACAACGACCCGATCGCCCTTTTTCAAGGTTTTGACTTCGCGCCCTGTCTCGACGATTTCGCCAACGAATTCATGCCCAATAATGTCACCCGGCACCATTGAGGGGATATAGCCATCGTAGAGGTGCAGGTCAGATCCGCAGATCGTAGTGGCTGTCACCTTAAGAATGGCATCTCGTGGATTTAGAATCGTCGGATCAGGAACCGTCTCGACCCGAACATCATTGGCACCATGCCAGCAAACTGCTTTCATTTAATGTGTCTCCTATGGGTTATTGACCTCTGGATTGCCCTTCGGTTGTGGCAATTTCGCCCGTCTCCATGAGTTGCTTAAATCGACGCAGTTCGTCACCGATTTGCTGTTCGGGTTCTTCACCAAATAGTTTGGCGATCGCTGCCGTCAACATCCCACCCGGAACGTTGTATTCCATCACCACTTTGACCTCGGTGCCTCGATCGCCAGGAGCAGGCTGGAATCGAACAAAGCCGGAGTTGTCCACCTGTGCGCCTTCCTCTGATGCCCAAGCGATCAGTTGGTTTGGCTGATCGTTGATGATGTCAGCATCCCACTCGATCGTTTGACCCAACGGAGCATTAGCGACCCAGTGAGAACGACGCATATCAATCACTTGCACTGATTTGACATGCTTCATGAAGGTCGGCAGGTTCTCAAAGTTATGCCAATAGTTGTAGAGTTCTTCAGCAGATTTGTTGATGGTGACGGTCTTCTCAACCCTGATCGCTTTGTTAATGCCCGTGGCATCCGTCACTTTTTCTTGAAGACTTTTATCTGCGGTTGCGCCGTGATAAGCAAGACCTCCTCCAGCGATCGCCGTTAGAATTCCTCTTAGCGATCGCTGTTGCAATCCCATCAGCACCATTGCGCTGCCACCAACGATCGATGCCCAACGTTCTTTATCTGATATTGCCGCTTCGGTTTCAGCTTGCTCTTGATTACTCTTACCTGCTTCTGTTTCCATGATGGTTTTCTATAAAGTGTTGGGTCTATCTGTGGGTCAATAGACCTTCGTCGATTCGTTAAAGTCCCTTAAAGTTGGTGAATTTGAGGGACTATGTAAGATTTAGGCGAAGGTCTATTTTTTGTAGGAACATCACCAGAAACGCCCCTACAAAATTCTGTGTTTAACCGCCACTTACGGCGGGGCTGCTCGTCGGTCTAGGAGACTCTGGCGCTCCGACTAGACGGTCTTTATAGAGGTCAGCGATTCGCTGCTCGTCTTTTGCCAGGGTGACTTCCATCTCATCAAAAATGGAGACCGTAGCCGGATCGGTAATCTTGTTCCGCAAATTGTAGGTATCAACTACGCCCGTCTGCATATCGCCCAAAGCGCGGCGCAGAATATCGATACCGGTTTGATTAGTTTGGAAGAAGGTTTTCAGGTTTGCAAACGCACCGCTTACGTTGGCTTGCAGCGAGGGAGTTTCGCCCAAGACACTCAGACGCGATTCAAGCATTTGAATATGACGTGCTTTGTTTGCCCGAATCTCTTGGAACAGTTCTCGCATTGCTTCATCAGGAGCATTGGAAGCGTAGTGTTCAAAGGTTTCAAACCCATAGCGCTCACCCGCGATCGCCGTATTAATCGCGCTCACAATCTGGCTTTTGCTAGAGCCACCCCACTCTTCGCCCAACTTCCACCACCCGGCATCGCGATCGCCAACATCCGGCAGAGTTGTATCAGCCACTGACAATCCTAAATGGGTCAAAATCGCCGTGGTGAAGATTGGCAAATCACCCGGACGGCGAGAGGTAATCAGATTGTCATCAATGACCAATGGCTCATCTACGTAATTCACACCCGCATTTTGCATATCTTTGCGAATGGCGCGAAAGCCAGTGGCTCTCACTCCTTTTAGCAAATCGCCCTCAATCAAAACCTGCGGACCGTGGCAGACAGAAGCGACTAAAATCCCTGCTGCAAAAGCGTCTTGCACAAAACGAACCGTTTTCATGTTGGTTCTCATTTTGTCAGGAGCCATGCCGCCGGGAATAATCACTGCGTCAAAATCAGCCGCGATCGATTCCGTTGTGGTTGCATCAGCGTTAATTGTCAGCTTCCCTTCTTTGCCTTTATATTCCTCATTTATCCGTGAGCCTAGCACCACTACGTCGGCTCCCGCTTTCTTCAACGCGTTATAAGGAATCTGAAATTCTGAATCTTCTACGCCTTGCTCAATGAGAATGGCGACTCTTTTCTTATCGTTGGTTTGACCGTTCGTAACCATTGCAGTCTCTCCTTGCATTCTGACGCTCCTTTTAAGGGCGATGGACAATCTGAGTCGTCAGCAGATCCCGCCTTACTAAGCACTGTTAAGCCTATGTCTGAGGCGCAATCTCGCTCCTCGCTCTATAGAGATAAGCTCTCCTCTGTCTAGAGAAAGATCTCAGTCTCAAAGCATGGGCGATCTACCTATTTGAAGATTTCTATGAATTTTGAAATTCGTTACCGTTTATGAACGGATAGTTTTGGAGCAACGATCATGTCTGATGCAGAATATGCCGAGCCTAGCCAGACCGATCGCGATGATCTTGAGTCAGCAGTTCACGATATTGGCGGCAATATTGAACAGTTAGAAGAGCCAGAAGGTGACGAAGAAATTGCGGGTGATGATGTGCCGCAAGAACTCACAGAGTCTTACGGGACGGGCGTTCACGATATGCCAGGATTTAGCATAGGCGGTCGAACGATGCTGAATCGAATGCAAGATCTCAACGAGGCAACCCCCGAATTGACGGGCGGTGATATTGATGCCAACTATGAGCAAGCGAATGCGGTGGGTGACGAATCGGTCGGTGGCACCGTCAACACACCTGACATGAGTGTCGTAGATGATTTGGGTAAAGCAGTCGGTTTAGAGATGAACGATTTTAATTATCTCCACACCAACGAGATTTTAGAACAACGCGATGACCAACGCTGGGAGCTAGAACCTAAATCATCGGATGACTATGACGAGCGAAAAGAGTTAGAAGCCGAAGAAGAAATCTTGTGAATAATCTTGTAAAAACTAACAATCATTAAAGCGAAGGAAATAACAGATGAACTTAAAATCAATTGATCAACAAGTCGTTGTCGTAGTTGGCGCATCCAGTGGAATTGGAAGAGACACGGCTCTAAAGCTTGCTCAGAAAGGCGCGAAAGTTGTAGTAGCTGCTCGCAGCCAAGAAGGATTAGCCACGCTTGTTGAAGAAATTTCTGCAAACGGAGGGGACGCGATCGCCATTACCGCCGATGTTGCTGATTTTAATCAAGTCAAAGCGATCGCTGAGAAGACCGTCGAGCATTTCGGACGGATAGATACCTGGGTTCATCTCGCCGCCACGAGTGTATTTGCCAACTTTGATCAACTGACTCCTGAAGAATTCAAGCGAGTCATTGATGTCACCTTAATGGGACAGGTTTATGGTGCAATGGCAGCGTTGCCTTATTTGAAGCGAGAAGGGCGAGGCGCATTGATTCACATCACCTCACTGGAGGGACGACGATCGCTACCGTATCAAAGTGCTTATTCTGCGGCTAAACATGGTTCGATCGGATTCATTGACGCAATGCGGCTTGAACTCAAAAATGAGGGCTATCCCATCAGCGTTACCAACATCATGCCAGGTGTGATTAACACGCCTTTCTACAACAAGGGCAAAACAAAGTTAGGGGTAAAGCCAACCGGAGTTCCGCCCTACTACAGCGCAAGTTTAGTGACCGATGCCATTCTCTATGCAGCAGAGCATCCCGTTCGTGACTATATTGTTAGTGACGTAGGTCGCATTCTAGATATTGCACAAAGAATCTCACCAGGACTCACCGATTTATTGCTGTTAGCGGTTGCGTTCCCATTTCAAAAAACTAATGAGCCTAAATCTGAAGACGCTCCCAACAATTTATATGAGCCGATTCAAGGCTATGACAAAGTGGATGGTGATTTTGGTCAGCTAGAGATTCCTAGCATTACCGATATGCTTGATAAAGGTCCCGCTTTAGCGATCGGAGCGGTTGCGGTTGCTGCGTTGGGAGTGGCTGCGCTGCTCGGCGGACTTAGCGATCGTTAACTCGTTTAACTTTACATCTCTCGATTCTCGTTTGTAAGGACGTTTTATAAAATGTCTTTACAAGCGAGACTTGCGTTCAAATCCTTCTGGTTTAATAATGGCAAAGACTCGCAAATCTGCCCAATCTCTTCAGAGAATCGCTCACGATCGTCTCGGATTTGATGACTTGCGTCCTGGTCAAGAAGCGGCAGTTCAATCGATTTTAGAAGGCAGAGATACTCTGGCTGTCATGCCCACAGGCTCTGGTAAATCGGCAATCTATAAGCTAGCTGCGTCTCAGATTCCAGGAGCTACTCTGGTCATCTCACCTCTTCTAGCCCTTCAACACGATCAGGTTGGAATGATTGACCACCAAGATGTGGGTGCAGCAGCGGTTATCAACTCGACTATTCACCCGCAGCAACGGGCTGAAATCTTTGAGCAGTGGGCAGATGGCAAGCTCGAATATCTCTTTTTGGCACCCGAACAGTTTAATAACCTAGATACGATCGAGAATCTGCAAACCACAAAGCCCTCGCTATTTGTCGTCGATGAAGCCCACTGCATCAGCGAATGGGGGCACGATTTTCGTCCAGACTATATGCGCTTGGGAACCGTGATTGATGCGTTAGGTCATCCTCCAGTCTTGGCACTGACCGCGACCGCATCGCCTCCGGTGCGAGAAGAAATCATTCAGCGATTGGAGATGCGTGACCCACGAGTGTTAATACGCGGATTCGATCGTCCTAATCTCTGGCTGGCGATCGAGCGATTTGGCGATGACGACGAAAAGCGTGCAGTGTTTATCGATCGAGTCAAGCAGGCAGAAAAACCAGGAATTGTCTACGCTGCCACTCGCAAAGTGACGGAGCAACTCGCAGAATTGCTCAGGGATGCAGGCATTAACGCCACCGCTTATCACGCTGGAATGAAATCGAAAGAACGCGAACAGGCTCAAGATGCATTCATGGCTGATCAAGCCGACGTGATTGTTGCCACCACCGCGTTTGGAATGGGAGTGAATAAACACAATGCGCGCTTTGTGTATCACTACAACATCAGCGACTCGATCGACTCTTATTATCAAGAAATCGGACGAGCAGGGCGAGATGGCGCTCCGGCAAAAGTGATTTTGTTTTATATGCCCAAAGACTTGAATTTGCGGCGATTTTTTGCTGGCAGCAGCAAACTAGACGTAGAGCAGATCGAGCGAGTGGCTCAAATCATTCAAAGCCAAACGGCTGCGATCGAGCTTCAACAACTGCAAGACCTGACAGAGTTATCAAAGTCTAAGCTTAAGACGATGCTCAATCAACTGCACCTTGCTGGCGTGGTTGAAATGCTGCCGACGAATGAAGTGATCGCTACAAAACATAGTCCCGATCTGCACAAGGCTATCAACGAGGTGCGGCAAGCTCAAGAACGCAAGACACACGTGGAGCGATCGCGACTAGAAATGATGCGAGGCTACGCAGAAGTGCGAGATTGCCGCCGTAAATATCTACTCAATTATTTTGGCGAACAGCTTGAGCAAGCTTGCGGATATTGTGATAACTGCAAAGCCGGAATTTCTGCCAGCGACGACGGACTAAAACCTTATCCCATCAATAGCCGAGTGATTCATAGATCTTGGGGCGAGGGCACCGTAATGCGCTACGAAGCGGATAAAGTCGTAATTTTGTTTGAGCAAGTTGGGTACAAAACCCTGAGTACGATGACAGCAGTATTACGAGGTCTACTCCGCCGAGTTAATGCAGTTTGAGCCATCCCGTAGAGACGTTTCGGTGGAACGTCTCCACAAAAATCAAAGGGACTGAGATTTTATTTTCCCTAACATCGCCTTCCGTCTATATCTAAGAAAGCTATTTTAGAACTCGTTCTAGATGACAAACTCTGGCAACGCCCGATCGTACCACTTGCCTTGAAACCACTCCGACACAAACGGACGAATCACAAATTTCACAGGCTTACCTGCTTGCACATCAATCCTCAAAAATGAATAGGGACGGTGCTTTTGAGAGCCTCTTCCTTCACGCCCCACAAATAGCTGTGACTTTGCGACCAGAATGTCCTCCGCTCCATTCAGCGATTCCGTCACCTCTGCCCCTTCAACTCGCTGACGGCGCAAACTATAGCCACTGCCGCCGCAGACGATCCAATTTGTGTTGGCATCCGCGTGACCTGTGTCGGTGGTTCGCAAATATTCTAAACAGTGAGCGTGACCATTGAGAACGAGATCGACGATCGCGTGTCCTTTGGTTAAATTCCCAACTTCGTCAGCCACTTCATCTAAGACTTTTCGCAGTCTTCGCCGCACTGCTAGCGTTTGTGCCTGGTGCCATTTAGTCGCCTCTGTCACATAAGGCGGATGGTGAAAAAACAGCACTCTACCGCGTACCCCTTCAGTTTTCCAGGATTGGATGAGCCGATCGCGCAGCCATTCCAACTGAGCGATATCAGTGACGGTGCTCTCCCCTGCATTGAATTGTTTGCGAATATCTCTCTGCACTTCCTCAAGTTGCTCTAATTTCGCCTGAATATCGTCCATCTGTTCGGCATCTTGCGGTTGATCAGGATTCAGGTTTCCCGATTGCTCCAGCAACTCTTGCATTTCCATCTCCACAGCCGCATATCGAGTTTCTAACGTCCGCCGATATTCTTGTCCCTCTAACGTTTTGGGCAGAGGTGTCGGCTCGTTAAACGTATTGGAGTCCAGAGCGAAAAAATCGACTCCGCCACTGCGAAAGGTGTAATAACGATTGGGCAATCGTGTAAATTTTCCAGGCTCATAGCGCAAACATCGTCCGGTTTCAGTCTCAGCCGTGTAGTGACGATCGAGATGGTCGCCTAACCCCCCGCGCATTTCAATCGATCGCAATCCATCCAAAAACGCTTGAGTATAGGCTTTGCCTTGAAACGAACCGTGCCAACCGATATCAAAATCCAAGCGCGATTTCAGCAGCCGCCGAATCGGGTAGGTCAACTGAATTGCCAACCCATAAGCAAACGGCAGATCGTAGTAGTCATGATTTCCTGGAACGACTAAAAACGGCAGATTAAACACCATCTGATCGTGAGAAATTTGTTTGTAGTGCTCACCACCCACGATGAATTCTCGATAGGGCTGAATGAAATTTTTGAGATAAAACTCGCTAGAGCCAACCAGATAAATCACGTCGCCTGTGTGCAAAATAAAGCGAGAATCTTGCCGATGGTCGAGCATCTGTTCAGCAATGCGCCGTTGAGGACTGTGACTCCGGTGCTGTCCAGAGCCGCTATCGCCAATCACCAAAAATGAAAACTCTGGCGTGTCTTCTTTCCCATCTGCTAAGACGAGCCGGGTCTGATCAATGCCTCGATCGACGATCGCGCTTGCTTGCCATCGCACCCGCTCCTCCATTTTTTGGATTTTGATCGCGGTCGAGGGATCAGAGACAAATTTCATAGGTTCTCATCTAATAAATCTTGTAGGAGCGATCGTAGTTGGATATCCTCACAGTTCACATCCACCAAGAGTGAAAATCTTAAGCCCCTCAAGCGAACCGTCTCCTACATTTAGACCAAAACGTTAAAGATTTGATGAATTCTTTCTGTATAGCAAATCACATCCGAAGTTGCAGATGACCCTAGAAGCCAAGCTAGGAGTCACTCAAAAGTTTTGCGCAACTTGCTTAACAAAGAATTGTACTGGGGTATACTGTCAAAGTGTCCATAAAGAGCTTTGCAGAGAAATCTGGAATTTCTTCAGGCAAGCCTGTTGTGATTCAAAGCCTTGTTGGGTTCTCTAAGTCTACTGGTGTGAATACGGAAGTGATCATGAAAAATAATTTAAAGTTGCTCTTCGCGACTCCAGCACTCTTGAGTGCTACTTTAACTGTCTCCGCAGTGATCGTAACGGCTGGAATTGCAAGTGCTGCTGATGCACCCAAGCCTCTCGAAGTCGCTCAAGCTGCGCCCTCTTCGACCAGCGTTGCTTCCCTCGACCAAGTAACCGCTTATGGGAGCGAAGGTGCAGGCAACAATCAAGTTAGCCAAGTTACCTCAGTTTCTCAGCTTTCTGATGTGCGTCCCACTGACTGGGCGTTTCAAGCGCTGCAATCCCTCGTCGAGCGCTATGGCTGCATTGTGGGCTACCCCGACAAGACCTTTCGCGGCAATCGCGCTCTGACTCGCTATGAGTTTGCGGCAGGTTTGAATGCGTGTCTCGATCGCGTCAACGAGTTAATTGCAGCTTCCACGGCTGACCTGGTTAAGAAAGAAGACTTGGCAACCCTGCAAAAGCTACAGGAAGAATTTGCAGCAGAATTGGCAACCCTACGCGGTCGTGTCGATTCTCTAGAAGCTCGTGCCACCACCCTTGAAAAGCAGCAATTCTCCACCACCACAAAGCTCAGAGGAGAAGCAATCTTCGCGTTTTCGGGTGCCTTGGGTAATCAGAAGGCAAACAACCCCCTAGTTGGCGTTGACGAAAACCAAACCTTGAGCGATCGAGTTCGTCTCAGCCTTGCAACTAGCTTCACAGGCAAAGATACCCTCTTAACTCGTCTGCAAGCTCGCAATATCACCGATTTTGGTGCTAATGGTGCTACGGGCACCAACATGGCACGTCTGTCTTTTGAGGGCAGCAGTCCTTCCGGAACGCCTGCCAACAACTCGATTTTTGTAGACAAACTCTACTACCGCTTCCCGATCGGTGCAGGAAGCGTGACGGTTGATGCGATCGGTGGCGAGTTTTACAACAACGTTCCCAACTTTAACCCGCTACTGGCGAGTGATGGGCAGGGCACAATCTCTCGCTTTGGTCGGTTCAACCCGATCTACCGCCAAGGTAGCAGCAACAGTGCAAGTGGTGCGGGTGTAACCCTCAACTATCCGTTGAGCCAAGCTCTGACTGTGTCGTTGGGGTATCTAGCTGACAACGCATCTGACCCAACGAATGCAAATGGACTGTTTAACGGTTCTAATGCAGCTCTGGCTCAAATCGCCTTCAAGCCAAGTGCAGCCATTGATTTAGGTCTTACCTATGTCCGTTCTTACGACAAAGGCACCAACGTTGGCATCAGCAGTGGCACAGGCAGCGTCTTTGCAAACCGTCCTTTTGGCAATATAGCAACATCGTCTGACCAGTTCGGCTTAGAGGGGGCTATTCGGTTAACTCCTGGGTTTACCCTAGCGGGTTGGGCGGGTTACACCAAGGCTCGTGTGGAAAATGCAGTGCTTAACGCCGATGCTGACATTTGGAACTGGGCAGTGACTCTTGCGTTCCCCGACTTGGGTAAGAAGGGCAACCTGGCAGGAATTGTGCTAGGACAGCCTCCCAAGGTGACCAACAACAGTGTGGCTGGTCGTGAAGATCGCGACACCTCCTTCCATGTAGAGGGTCTATATCGCTATCAGTTAAGCAACAACATCTCAATCACTCCGGGCATTATCGTGATCTTTAACCCAGAGCACAACAACAACAACGACACCGTTTACGTCGGCACCGTCCGGACAACGTTTACCTTCTAAAGTCTGACAGTAATCAAATGACTAGCCCTGCTTTGTGCGGGGCTTTTCTGTGGGCATTTATAAATCTACTAAACCCCAGGGGAAAACCGGGGTATGATGAAAGTGTTGGGATCGCCTGACAGAACCACTCCTTTATCTTGTGATGTTATCCGTGGAACTTTCTTGTAAAAGCGAGTATGCCCTCTTAGCGCTAATCGAACTGACGGCTCATTATGATACAGGTGAACCGTTGCAAATTCGTCAGATTTCAGCTCAGCAAAATATTCCCGATCGCTATCTAGAACAACTGCTTGCCACCCTCAGACGCGGAGGAATCATCCGTTCACAGCGAGGGGCAAAAGGCGGCTACACCCTAGCCCGTGAACCCTGGAAAATCACTCTTCTAGAGGTCTTCATTTGTATCGAAGGGCTAGAAACTCAGCCAAATGCTCAAGATAATGACGCGAAAAGCGAAAAAACTCTAGAGGGTGCCGTGATTGTTGAAATCTGGCAAGAAGCTCATCATGCTGCCAATGCAATTCTGCAAAAATACACCTTGCAAGATTTGCGCGATCGTCGTGACTCCAGACGACAACTCGATTTTATGTATTACATCTAAAATACGTCTAAAAACCAAACTTTCTCTACCATGCGTATTGTTCAAAACGTTACTGATCTAATCGGGCACACGCCTCTCGTGCAGCTTAATCGGATTCCTCAAGCCGATGGCTGTGTTGCCAGAATCGTAGTCAAGCTGGAGGGCATGAATCCTTCAGCATCGGTCAAAGATCGCATCGGCATCAGCATGATCAATGCCGCAGAACGGGAGGGGCTGATCCAACCCGGAAAAACGGTTTTAGTAGAGCCAACGTCAGGTAATACGGGGATTGCGCTAGCGATGGCAGCCGCCGCCAAGGGATATCAACTGATCTTGACGATGCCCGAAACGATGAGTTCTGAACGACGGGCGATGTTGCGGGCCTATGGAGCCGAATTGGAGTTAACCCCCGGTATTGAAGGCATGGCGGGCTGCATCCAACGCGCTCAAAAAATTGTAGACACTACGCCCCACGCCTATATGCTGCAACAGTTTCGCAACCCAGCCAACCCTCAAGTGCATCGAGAAACCACGGCTGAAGAGATTTGGCAAGATACCGATGGACAAGTCGATTTTGTAGTTGCAGGCATCGGAACGGGCGGCACCATCACGGGCGTTGCAGAAGTGCTCAAGCAGCGCAAGCCTTCTTTTCAAGCGATCGCCGTTGAGCCATCCAGCAGTCCTGTTTTGTCGGGAGGTCGTCCGGGTGCTCACAAAATTCAGGGCATCGGTGCAGGCTTTATTCCGCCTGTATTGAACGTCAACTTGCTGGATGAAGTGATCACGGTCACTGATGCTGACGCGATCGCCTATGGTCGTCGTCTTGCTCGTGAAGAAGGCTTACTCTCTGGTATTTCTAGTGGAGCCGCGTTGAAAGCCGCGATCGAGGTGGGTAAACGCCCTGAAAACGCAGGAAAGCTGATCGTGATGATTCAACCCAGCTTTGGCGAACGCTATCTTAGCACTGCTCTCTTTCAAGACCCTGAACTCACGATGGCTAATTCACAAGCGTGACGCTATTGCGTAGACATGATTGAATTTGCCAAAATCATTGGCGAACGCTAACGTCCCATTCTGAATGGTTTAAAGGGCTTCAGAATGGGGGAATTTGAGGGGCGAAGATCTCAGCGATCGTCCACTTAAACACTTGTGAATTCACAGCAGTCAGCATGAGGAGGGAGGACGAAAGACAGAGTTTTTGTGCCTCCTCTCACCTTCCTTCCTCACCACCTTAAAATGGCACTATGCCATATTCATCCAGCCATTACAAAACTCTAGATGTTGAGCCAACCGCATCCCAGGCAGAGATTAAAAAAGCCTATCGGCGGATGGCAAAGCAGTTTCACCCCGATGTCAATCAAGACACCGCGACCCACGACAACATTACTCGCATCAATCAAGCCTATGAGGTGTTGGGCGACCCGCAAAGTCGCAGATCATATGACCATCAGCTTCAATATCAATCGGATTTAGACGCAAATAGCTTTGCCGGTGAAAGTGCTAGCGATCGCCAAAAACGCACTGCCGCGGCTCAAGAAGTCTATCGTCAACAGCGTCAGTCAGAACAAGATGTTGATAGTCAGCTTCGGCTGTGGCTCAACCGAGTCTTCACTCCCATTAATCGGCAGTTAAATTTGATTTTGCGCCCTCTCAAAGCTCAGCTCAAAGACCTGTCTGCTGACCCCTATGACGATCAATTGATGGAGGCATTTCAGGCTTATATCGAAGGCTGCCATCAAGCCATCAGTAAAGCCCAGGCTGTTTTTCGTTCGTTGCCTAACCCTGCGATCGCCGCAGGAGCCGCCGCCAATCTTTATCATTGTCTCAACCAAGTGGGAGATGGCATTGAAGAGTTAGAGTACTTTACACATAATTACGACGATAGCCATCTTCATACAGGACAGGAGCTATTTAGAATTGCTGAACGCTTGCGACGAGATGTGCTAGCAGATGTGCGAGAACTGCGTTAGTGATATTGGACACAAACAGACCCTCCTTCTCAGGTTAGGTTAATATCTGGTTAACTAGTCGTTAAGCTAGAGTAGTTTCTTGTAAAAATTGGGAGTTTCTACGATCGGATGGTGAAGACTCTCAGAAGCCAGAAGTCCTGCAAAACTCAGCCCTGCTGAAGTGGATAGATGGAAATGCTTGGTACAGGAAAGCCTTTCTGATAAGGAGATAAAAAATGGCTGATCAGTTCGACTTTTTGCATCCTCGCAGTCGCTATCGCGGTGAGGTCAAGCCTGAGAACCTGGTTTTTAATGCAAACTTACAAGAGTTTTCTCAGCGCATCACCTACATTTGCTGTTTAGAGACTGGGGGCAAGTTGACTCCTGAAGAGTCTTATCGAGAGATTAAATCTCTTTGGAAACAACTCAAGAGAAGCAAAAAGCAGCTTGGTATTGGCGGTAGTTCTTCGAGTCAAGACGGTGGGGATGTAGGTTAGAACAAGGGGCTTAAGCCCCTTGTTGCTTCGACAGCGACCTGCGTCCTAATGCAATTTCGTAGGGCTTATAAGCGGATAGACCAGAAATTATCCTAAATGCAAATAATTCCTGATCCGTTTGCAGGAATCGTTTCTCTACACAGCAGACACTTGCATCCCAGATGCCATGTCTAGCGTATCTGCGACTTCTTCACCCGTGTGGTAGGCAGCTAACAAAACTTCGCTGGTTTTACCCCACGCGATCGCCCCCGTTGCATCCAGTCCGATCGCTCCTAGATCTCGCTTGTGAGTGTGAGCCTCTTCCAGCGATCGCTCGAATGCTGCTTTGAGGGATAAACCATCTGTGACACGAATCACAATTTTGGCAGCGAGGCACTCATCAATGATGTCTTCCCCAATTCCGGTGCAGCTAATGCCCGCTTGCGCCGTGGCATAGTTTCCCGCAGGCATCGCAGAATCGCTGACGCGCCCGACTCGCTCAAAGCCTTTGCCCCCGGTAGACGTGCCCGCCGCAATGTT
>JBBRMC010000008.1:0-20553 GCA_038231055.1 Leptolyngbyales cyanobacterium | reverse complement strand
GACTGGATTACAATAATAGTTACGCCAAGCAAGTCGATGCTCAACCTGCCGAAAATTCTAGTGTCGAACGCCAACCAGGTCAGATAATGCCAGGGTGCGCGTCGTTGCCTACCAGATTCAGGATGTTTTAAACGGCGATCCGTATACAAGGGAGTGTAGAGTCGCCATCATCAATGACGGGGGAATGCCGGTAAGCATCTTCCATTAACGCCACGTTCGAGCGCTACAGGATCTGGCATGAGTCATGGTCAGTCTGAAGCCAGTGCGATTCGCGCAAGCACGATCGACTGGTCAATCGCCTCCCGGCTTGCATAGCGTCCTGCTGGGTATTACTGGACTAGCCCTGGTCTAGCACTCGCCTCTTGTCGCTTCCTCCGTCTTATGCAGAAATCGTACATCAGTAGCAGATATGCCTAGCCCCCAATTTGAACCTGAAGCTACTCTAGAATGTGCCCGCTCAATTCGCCCTGTTTTACCAGCCCTTCTGGGATCTGAAGCGGCGGCGGTAGATCGGCAACTAGCTGATCTGCTGGCGCAAGCCAAGGTTGGACAATCTGTTAGTACCGAAATTTTAGAACTGCTCCAAAACAACCCCAGCATCCACAACTGGGCAGCGGAATTTCTTGCGCCACACCAAATTTCAAAGGGATTTGAACCGCTTGCTGGCAGAAGTGGAGATGTCTCCGCTGCAAAGTATGTTTGCCCTGCTGGCGACTATGTCTGGTATCGCCGCACAACGGGTGAACAAATGCCCTCATGTCCAACACACGGTGCCCTGGTTCGGGCTAATCGGGAGGACTCTAGGTGATGCCCACTAAATTTCTTGAAAGCCTGGGCGGTAAACTGGCCGAGCAATGGATCGCCAATCTGCTCACCCCTGCCTTTATGTTCTGGAGTGGTGGGTTAGCCGCCTGGATCGACAAGTTTGGTTGGAATCGCTTACAGCAATGGTTCACTCAACTCGGTGAACTGCTCCAAATTGCTGTTCTGGTGAGTAGCTTGCTGCTGGTTGCAGCAACTGCCTTTGCCATCCAACGGTTTGATCTGATAGTCCTGCGGTTTTTTGAAGGCTACTGGCCCGCCTGGATGAATTTTCTGCGGCGACGATTGCTGGCGCAACAACGACAACGGGTAAACCGGTTAAATACTCGTTGGCAGACCCTCGCGGCACAGCGAGATCAGGAGGGTCTAACGGCAGAAGCACTGGATGAGTTTGTGGCGATCGACTGGCGACTTCGGCAAGTTCCGGCTCAACCCGATCGCCTGATGCCCACCAGTCTGGGAAATCTGTTGCGGTCCGCTGAGAGCCAACCCAGGGATAAGTATGGGTTAGATGCGATTATTTGCTGGCCTCGTCTGTGGTTGGTTTTGCCAGAGGCGATCAAGCAGAATTTGCAGGAAACCCGTGCCGAACTCAACACCGCCGCTCGGGTTTGGCTATGGGGAATCCTCTTTCTGATCTGGACCGTTTGGGCATGGTGGGCGATTCCTGTTGCGTTACTGATGGCGTGGTTTGCCTACGGTTGGATGCTGGGAGCCGCAGCTACCTATGGAGATCTGATAGAATCTGCTTTTGACTTGCATCGCATCGATCTTTACCAGGCACTTCACCTGCCACCGCCTTCTAGTCCGGCTGAAGAACGGCAACTCGGGCGGCACCTCACGGAGTATCTATGGCGAGGCAGCGATCGTGAAAACCCGGAATTTATTTATCCCCAGAAGCACGATAGCAATAAGCCTTGATGAGTTGAATGTTTCCCGAATATTTCTGCCTGTTTACCAAGGTGCGGGTTATGAGTCGAGATGCTCTAGTTGTCGGCATTAATCTCTATCAACAGGGTGGCTTACAACCGTTGAGATCGCCAGCAAATGATGCCGAAGCGATCGCC
Organism: Leptolyngbyales cyanobacterium; assembly: GCA_038231055.1. Classification (GTDB taxonomy): domain Bacteria; phylum Cyanobacteriota; class Cyanobacteriia; order Leptolyngbyales; family Leptolyngbyaceae; genus Phormidesmis_A. The sequence continues at coordinate 18,664 of JBBRMC010000008.1, read as the reverse complement.
CAACGGTTAGAGCAGTATGGGCATTTTCGGATCTGGCGACTGCCAGAATTTCTCGATCCCTTCGATAACAATGCCCATCGTGTTGCCCAAAACCAAATCATTACCGTCACCCAGTTAGAAGAAGCGCTGGTACGGCTATTCAAGCCAGAGGGTGAGCATATTCCGGAGACGGCACTCTTTTACTTTTCAGGTCATGGATTGCGGAAAAACCGGGGCATTCAAGAAGGCTATCTTGCCACCAGTGAGGTCAATCCAGACAACGATCAGTGGGGGCTATCGCTCCAATGGTTGCGGCGGCTCTTGCAAGCCAGCCCGGTGCGGCAGCAAATTGTTTGGCTAGACTGCTGCTACAGTGGTGAGCTACTCAACTTTGAGGAAGCCGATCCAGGTGACCGGAGCAAAGGCAGCGATCGCTGCTTCATTGCCGCCTCGCGAGAGTTTGAGGTTGCCTATGCAGGGTCCGTAGGACAACACAGTGTGTTGACAGAAGCCCTGATCCAAGCCTTAGATCCCACACAGCGAGCCAATGGGGTGGTCACCAATTTTACAATCACAGAGTTTCTTGAGCAGCACCTGCAAGCCGCAACCCAAAGCCCCCTGTTTGCCAACTCCGGCGGCAAAATTATTCTCACAGGTCGGCCTCAAGACACCGATGGGGTGGTCGCAGAGGGAAAATGTCCCTATAAAGCATTAAATTATTTTGATTGCAACGACGAAGATCCCAAATACTTTTTTGGCCGCACGGCACTCACAGATGCCCTGATCGAAAAAGTCCGAATCGGTAATTTTCTGGCTGTGGTAGGAGCTTCTGGCAGTGGGAAATCCTCCGTTGTGCGAGCTGGGCTGATGCATCAATTGAAATCGGGTTCTCGACTCTCCGGCAGCAATCAGTGGTCGATCCACCTTTTTCAGCCGGGTGTCCATCCGCTCCAAAGTCTGACTAATGCCTTTTTAGCGACAGATGCGCCGATCGTGGATCAAGCGGCGCAGTTGCAAAAGCTGACTCAACTGATCAGTGCTGGTTCAACCGGCTTAGGACTTTTGGTTGATGCGACACCTCACCGTCTGGTTCTCGTGATCGATCAGTTTGAAGAATGCTTTACCCAGTGTCGAGATCCTGTAGAACGGCAGCAATTTTTTGCCTGTTTGCTGGGAGCCTTAGAGCGCTCCGATCTCAAATTGTGCCTTGTCCTGACTCTACGAGCAGACTTTTTTGGGAAATGCTTGGAGCAGGACTATTCCGGCTTGGCGAAACAAATCGAGGATCATTTAGTTGCTGTCACGCCCATGAACTGGGAAGAACTCGAGCAAGCTATTGTTGAACCGGCTAAACAAGTTGGTCTGGAGATTGAACCCGATCTGGTGACCCAAATGATTACAGATGTGCAAGGTGCACCGGGTAGCCTGCCCTTGCTGCAATATACGCTCACAGAACTTTGGCAGCATCGGGCGGTCAATTGGCTGACCTTTGCCGCCTATACCAGCCTGGGTGGAGTGCGCGGTACCCTCCAGCAAAGTGCAGAAGAAATTTATGCTTCCCTGAATGCCCAGGAGCAAGATGTCGCAAAGTATATTTTTCTGGAACTGACTCAATTGGGTGATGGGGAAGGGGTCGCCGATACTCGCAGACAAGTCCCTAAGCGAGAGTTCATCTCAACTCAACAATCGGCAGCAATGGTTGAAGCGGTACTTGTCCGCCTTTTGGAAGCAAGATTGATTGTTACGACAGAATTAATTGAGAAAAATCAAGCTTCTCGTCACATCGAAGTCATTGATGTTGCCCATGAAGCCCTGATCCGTTATTGGCCCAGGCTCCATGGCTGGATTGAGGAAAATCGGGTTGCCTTGAGAAAGAAGCATGAGCTTGAGTCAGATGCAGGAGTTTGGCTAGAAAACGGGAAATCCACTGAACTGGCTTACCTCCTGCAAGGTTCAAAGTTGTTTGAAGCTCAGGCGTTCATCAAGCAGCATGGCGATCGCCTGCCTCTTTCCAGTACGACTATCGATTTTATCCACATCAGTCGCCTGCAAGAGCGCCAGCGCCAGCGAGTTCGATGGAGCGTCATACTCGCCTTTCCAATGTTGATCATCCTATTTCTGGGAGCGTTTGGCTTGCAACAGCAGCAGTCAAAGCAAAGGCTGCAACAAACGATTCAAGGGCTGTTCCTATCCGATGATCCTGCGACTGTTGCCCAGGCTTTGCCACTGTCTTTTACCGCAGCTAATGCACTTGAAAGGAATCCCACCAACGAAAATATTGATCTTGCTCTCTCTTATTATCGACGAATCATGGTTGTTACTTCCAGATTGGCAAAGCAACCGGCAAATCCATTGAATAGCCCCTTTAGTCAGGCACACGCTCAAGCCGAAAGTCGAATGGCTACCCTGATCAATCAATACAGAATGGGGGAATTGAAGAACTATCTTGAGCATTCACAATTTGGCAAACCGATTCCGAATGCAAAATTTACTCTATTTGAAAAGGCGTTTACCCAGGGAGCCCTACAAACCACCTACAAAATCTTGATGCTTAATTTTGGTGCAGGAGCCGATCTGAATAGAGATGGTCAACTCAGTGAAGATGAAGCGCAATTAATGCCCTGTAAAACATTAAAAACTATCGAAATACTATGGCGAACCAGAAAATCAAATTGCAGTTGGGATGATACTAACTGTATTGAGATGCCGATCGACAAAACACAAAAACTTTCAAGTCAGTCTCTCGCAACAGCTATTTTTGACCCTGCCGGAGTAGAGTACGCAATCGATCGAATTAAAGCTTGCCCCCCAATCAAGAACCAAAACGGCAGCTAGCTCCATCATCACACCACATCATCACCTTCATTTAAGGGAGATCAGTCATTATGAAAAAGCTCTATTATTCATCTCAAGAAATCGATCCTCAACATTCGCAACGAAAGTCTTATCAGAGGCTACTAGCCCTGATCACACTCACTTTGATGCCGATTAGCGCATTGACAAATGCCCTTCAAGCCTTTGCCATTCCACAATCCGCCACCATTACTGACTTGAAACCTGAATCAGGCAGTGGTGTTCCTGCCATTCGCATGGATCAGAAGCAACGCCCAGCGCCAGCCTCAAAAAATCAAACCATCAATTTACAATTCCAAAATAGCATTCCAAGACAGTCTATCCTTGTTGTGGGTCGTCAACGCAGTCAGGTACACGTCAGGTTCGACCATCCGGCTGATCCACTTCTGCAAATTGGTCCTGGTGATAGCGATACAGAATATCTCTTTCCCTGTGCAATTCATGGCGCTGCAACGATCGGATGGAAAGCCATGAACCGGAATAGCAGGGGTTGCACTTCCGTCATTGCTAAATCGAGTCGAGGTCCCTCCGCAATGAACCCTCCCAAAGCAACCAAGTATCAACTGGGTCTGGTCAGCGACAAAAGCTTACAGGCACAAATTCCTGCGGGTTCTTTTCAATATTGTAGTGTTTTGGAAGAGACTGGCTCAAGGTGGGGATTTAGCTATTCCACCGATGGCACAACGAACCCCTGTCATAAAGCCATTGAAGAGTGTAAAAGTAATGGGGCTGCTGGTTCCTGTGAGATAGCGACCCTAGGCGAAGAACCGCTGGAGACGCAAGACCTCATTGCCTTTGTTCACTGTGCTGGAGATATTGTCTTTCCAACTAAAGGTAGTGGTCAAAGCATGGTGGACTCAGAACTAAAGACATTGAATCAAGAAGCTCGCTACATAAATGGTAAGTCATGTTTAATTAATGTTTATCACTCAGGGGATGTGGTGATTTCACCTGCCAGTGATGACGTAACGCTAATCCAACTCCAGCCTCTCAACTCTGGCAGCATCGAAGTGTCAGTATTAGTGGGATCAGTGGACATCTTATCAGTGGACAGGCGGCGTGGACTGAGACTGCAAAAAGGCAATAAGTATCAATCTGGTGAAAATAGCATTAAGCCTATAGACTGCCCCAAAACTTTAGATTCGGAATCCATGCAATCTTTTCTAAATCCTGCACTTTGGGCGAATGCTCCAGAAATCTCAAGTCAATTAGCAGTGTACAAAAAAAGCTTTTGTACAACTGGGGGATCGCCTGAACAACCAAAAGAATCTCCCATCCGAATCAATATTCCCTTTCCTTTCCCCCGACCAATACCTAGAGGAAACGATGGTGGAGGAAATAATAGGGGTTGAGCCGAGATACGTGCGATTTTTGATTATATCGCTTGAAACGTAGACTAGATAGGCGCTTCAGCCTTTCTGCCTCTAGTCATGATCACTGAAAGCTTTGTCTAGTAAAGGTTTGGACTACTTTTGACCTTTGTACCAATGCAAGACGACTAGTACACGACCTAATTTCTGCTTGATTCGTCGCTTGAAACCCGCATTTTACCGTCGCCCTTCTGCTCGTCCGGCAGCTATCCGACAAAAATAGCTATGTTTTGAGCCAAACGTTGAAAGCCCTACTCAGTAGAGCTTTAGCACCCATATGATAAACTTTCGCACGTATCTCGGCTCGATGCCATGGTGGGCAACGTGTGCTGTTTAAGCATCTCGGAAATCATAGGAAAGGATGAGCTTCTCAAAAGATCTGAAGCGATCGTATGTTAAGGACACCGAGAAACGAAACTAAAGGTCCGGCTGGAGCCACCTTAACCAAAATTGTGCTGCTCAATGATCAGCAACCCTTCGTCACGTTGAGTCAACGCCTCGCCTACACGCCCACGATCGCTCAGGTGATTCGACCTGCTCAGTACGAACGTCCTGAACTGAGTGATTTTTTGATCCCTTCCTGCTTCGCCCCGATTTTTCGGGTAATTCGATTCCCAATGGCTTTGTAAACCCACTCGATAACGTCCCCACCCGCTATTCGCCAGAATTGACGTGCAGTTATGGAACCGCTCGCTTTGATGTTACTCCAGTCGCCGAGACGATCGCCCAAACCCCGCCCAAAACCCTGCCCATGCAGCTTGTCTTTAGCAACGGCGCAACCGAACCCTGGCATCTGGGTCGTAAAACCGCACAAGCGGTGCAAGGTTTAGTGCAGCAGAACCAGAAACTGTCAGAACTGGATACTCAAATTACAGCTTTCTCAACATCACAGACTCACCTTTCTGTAGAAGGCGCACGGCGGTGCGCCCGGACGCGCAAATGACCCTTTAATGAATTCTCTCTCGTTCCTAAGCAGATTGAGCAAGATGCCGTAGGGCACTGATAGAAGGGGTGAAGAAGTATCCTCCTCCGGTGGGAATCACCCAATCCACGGGCAGACGGATGGAAGCATTATCTTCGGGCTGGCTGGCTTGAAACACACAAGTCCGAACTCGGTCTGCACTGGTGCCATTTTGCCCAAGAATTGGATCATGTCCAGAGTTGGAATCTGGAAAGTTAGGATCGTTTACCCAGGTGCCCGTCACAAACTCAAATTGTCGTTCGATCGACGTTTGATACGCCAAGAACAAAAGACCCCGAGAACCATCAGGCGCAGGTTCGTCTGACTTTAACCCCAGTAGAGACAGAATAGAATCAATCAATTGCTTAACGAATGCCCCTATATCAAACTCATCCTGATTGCTATTGGAAGACGCTTCAAAAGGCTGCCCAAACGGGATGCCCCGTCGAATTAAACGATGAGTCTGGGTCGAACTTTCATCCGTTTTAGAATCTCTTGTAGTATCCCGTGGATATGCCTTGCGAATATGACCCGCAAAAGGACAGATCAGCCCCTTTGCGTCTCCTTTAGAGCGCGCGTTAGGAAATTGCTCAGTGCACTGGTCAGGCTTGCCTGGTTGCAGCGGGTCGCTCTCGCCCTCAAACTCAAAGTAGTTGTTGGCGCATTCATCGTCCGCCATCGCCGGAATGTCATTCTCTGTGGCCCGTAGAATCGGTGCGCCACTTGCCCAACGACCTACAAATTTTGCCCCAAACTTCTCAGGAGTGATTCCTGTAAAGGCTGGATTGGTGGCAGAGAGTCGCGGTGCGGCAGCTTGAACAAACTCACGAAATCCTTTCACATCTTGACGGAGCCTGCGGAAGACCAGGAACGACCCATTCTGCGCCCATTCTGGACCTGCTACGGCGATCGCTCCTGGGTCGGTGTTCAACCCGTCTTTTCCAGGTTTGGGGGTAGGAATCTGGGTTGGGTAGCCAAATACAAACTCACCTGTCCAGAGGAGATCTTGACCCGGCTTGCCTTGATCGGGGTTGATTGGGTTTTCGCGAGGAGTGAGAAAGTCGTCCGCCTTCTCCGACAATTGCCCCCGCACACCGGGTTGAGAAACCCCATCTTTAAACCCAAAGTGTTCGTGTCCTGCTAAGTCTCCCGGCAAGGTTGCACCCGATTGTTTAAAGATGAGTTCAAGACCGGAATTCAGGCTAGACTCAATCCACTCCACTTCCTCGTTCAGTCGGATTTTGTCATCGCTAGCAACAATCAGAACCAGATCGGGTTCGTTATCTGAACCTCCAATCAGCCAGTTTCTAGGATTTCCTTCTGCCTTGGGATCAGTCGGGTCACCCAAAAGCGCTGAGCGATTCGCCAAGCCTGCTTTAAATGCGGCATCTTTAAACTGATCGGCATCGTTCGTCAGCTTTTTTAATCCCTTATATGAGAAGCCGATGTTAATAAAGGTAGCTTGAACGGTTCCTTCTCTACCTCCTCGACGCTTACGGGTCGCCTTAAAGAGTTGGTTGAATCTAATGACTTCTGCAAGGGTAGCAATGTGAGGCTCAATATGACGTAGCCACTCTTTAGCTGGATTGATGCTCTTGATGTTGAGAAAAAGCAGCATTTGAAAATCTTTACTAAATCCAGCTAGACTGTTTCCCTGGATTTCGTCCACATTCAGAATCGGTTCTGGTTGCAGCGCAGGTTTCGGCTCAATTTCGGAAGTTCTGATATTGGTTTGTACCACAGGAATATCTCGCTTTGTTGAAGGAGTGTAGGCACTAGTCTTCGTTTAAGATTCTGATATTGACAAGCTTTGAGCGGTTTGTGTTGATAGAAGGTTTTATCCCTTTCGATTCCGAAGACTTCTACAAGTATCTCTCTGCTGATCTCGATCGAAGAGATCTTGTTGCAAAAGTATTGCAAGCGAGAGGATCGTCGATTGAATAAGGTCGAATTTCTTGCGTAAGAGTCTGGCAATGCAGCGTTCCCGTAGCTTTGTTAAACTAAGTGGCTCCTGTGAAGGGGTCATTTAGGAAAAGCAGCATCAAACCGCAAGCCACTGGCACCTTCACCTTTACCAATCGTTTTATTGCGCCCCAACCAGAGATAACGACTGCCATCGATCCACCGCGTACACTGGAAGCTGCGTTTGACAACGACCCCTTCGCGCGGAACTTCTTCTTCTTCCAGACGCAGGGGCGGTTCGTCTGCCACGTTGACACTGGGGTTCGATCGCAGTAGCAGTCCATGGGGTTGGATTTTCAGACGGTTGCCATCCAGCAGAGTCCGTAGGAGGGCACGGCGTTCTAGTTGAATCGCAAAGGCATCCATGGGTTGATTCGGGGCGGCTGGAACCGGGACAAAGGGAATCCAGTTTTCGGGAACGGGTGTTGCCAGCCGATAGAGCAGTTCGGCAGTGACTGGATCGCCCTCTAGCAGTTGGTGGGCGGTCTGACGGCTGGCAGCCAAGCGGCGATCGCGGGCATCCCCCGCCGCACCTTGAACTTTGTGTTCGACGGCCCACACCATATTTGCCATTTCATCTCGAAATAGTGCGACTTCCTCAATCGGGTCTCCTTCCAGCTTGCGAGGCAGCGTTGGGGGCAGGAAAAATAGATTCCGTAGGCTATCCGGGGCATTCGGTTCGGGAGATAGAGAAAACATCGTCCAAGGAGATCGCCCCGATCGCGGCACCGGCTTCACTGAAGTCGGCACCCCAAAGGTATCGCGCACGAGAAATTGACTGACTCGAAACAGCGAACCAATCGGTAGCTCAACGGGGACGACGAACCAGTCATTGCCATAGACCAAAGCAAATTCCACCAGCAGCATACGCGCTAAATCAGTTGGTCCGGTCTCTAGCCGTCCCAACGCGACTTGTCCATCCTCGAATTCCCAATAACGATCGGCGGGCATTCCCGGATACCGAACTAAGGTGGGCAAGGTAGGCCGGGGCGCTAAAGATTCAACCGGAACAGGTTCAGTCGGTGCGCCTAGGGAAAGTTGATTGGTGATGCGGAACGAATACCAGTCCAATCGTCCATCGGTATACTCATCGGCAGTCAAAACAACTTCACCATCGCTGAACTGTGCAGAAAGAGCACAGGCATATTCCTGGCGCTGCGGATTCCAAGCCCGATTCATTTCTGTTGGTTCAGAGATAGAGGTGTCATACCAACGGAGCCAGCGGGAAACAGTTTGTTTGACAGTTGCGATCGCATCCTCGGGAATTTCCGGTTGGGCAGGCAGCGTTGCCACGCTATAGTCAGCCGCGACAAAGGGACGCAGTTCGTTCGCTAGGGCATATCCATCTAGTCCTCGTCCTTGTAGCAGCAGTTGCCATGCAGCCCCTTTAATATCGGTAGCATCGGCGACGGGAGAAATCGTTAGGGGATAGCGATCTCGATACACCGCACTCAAATGTCCCATGCCTGCCGCCGCGAGCAGGCGCAACCAATGCAGTCCGGCTTCAGCCGCGAGACGAGGATGGATCGATTTCACAGGTTCCTGCTCGATCGCGACTTCTAAGGGGAGACGTTGATGCTGATAATCGCTCGCTCGCTGTGCTGCATCTGCGTCCAAGGGACCAGCGAGATAGCGAGATAGTCGGGCTTGTTCTCCTCCTAAGCGAACTTCAATCGGGGTGCCTGCATCTTCGCCCTGAAACTCTTTAAATTGCCACTGACGCAGCAGCAGCCAGAGTGGGTCCGCGATCGGGGCCTGCAACGCGGGACCCAGATCGGCAGTGGTCGGCAACGCCTCTAGGCGAGACCAGGTGGTGAGGGAAGAAATGATGGTCGCCATCCGACTGGCATCGATCCGAGCAGCAGCAATAGTAAACGATGGCATGGTCAAAACCTCCCCAAAACTTTCGTGTTGACTAAACTTGTGTACTTGGTCGCCAATGCGAATAAATCCAGTGAGGGCACGACATCTTTCGTGAAGTTGTTGGGTAAGTAAACCGCAGGGAGCAACCCACCCAGTAAGCCGATTTCCTTAGGACCAACGCCCCTTAGACGCGCCAGATTTGCAGTTTCCAGAACAGTATTGAGCAAGGTGTCAAAATCCCAGGTTTTTGCAGCCAGATCGGGAGGCACTGCCAGAATCACCGACTGAGGAGCACGGGCACCGGGCGCATCGTAGTGAAAGGAGATTCCTGTTGTTTCAGTTGTACTGGGAATCAGTTCATTCCAGGCATCGACGACCAATCCAGCAGTGGGTCGGGTTGGATCGAAATTGCCAACACTCGCGATCGCGGTCTGCACTGCGGTCGGCGGATTGCTCAAGGGCAGAGCCGTCCAGCGCTGTCCAGGCACATGAGGAAGCTGAATCACATCCATCTTTGCAGCAGTTCCGGTTGGGGAAAGTAGTTCAGCAGCCGTCAGAATGCTAGACAGTGCCTCAGTTCCGGGGCGAACCGCAGCCACTTGGGGCAACCAGGTGAGCGCAGCGAGATCATCGTCTCCTAGTAGTGCCATCCGATCGGCTAGGGATGCGCCCAATTCGCTAACGTTCGGCGGTTGGAACAGTGGCAGCACTGGAAAGCCCTCGCCAAAGACCGCTTTGATTCGGTCGATGTAGTGCTTGGCGAATACCAGTTCTGCCGGGGGTGGTTCGGCGGGCTGCTTTGCCCATTGTTCGTCCTGCTGCTGAATGCGAGTCCGGGCAGTTTGCATCGTGCGCTGTACTGTGGTCGCTTGCTGAATTAGAGCTGCGAGCGTTTCGGGTGTTTCCTCGACGGCTAGCAGAAATCGGGGCACTGCACCGGGAATGCCCAATTGCGCCGCAGGTTCCAAAGCGGCTTGCAGACTGGGGACATCAATCACGGGATTTTCTAATGCCACGGCGAGGGCAGCGATCGCGACCTCTAAACTAGCAACAGCTTGATCCGATCGACCTGCCAGTTGAGCCGTATCTAGACCTGGAGGCAGCAGCGCCTCGGGGAGTGACAGGTCACGCCCATCGGCAAAACGGCGATCGCTAATCAGCGCCCGAATCCATTCCAGCAACACTCGCAAGGCTCCTAGTCCGATCGCGTCTGCCCCAGCCGGTGGCGTATCCAGCAGCATTAATTGGGTCTCAGCATTGCCAGCGGGAAACTTGCCAGCAAACAAATGCACCAAACGTTCTTCTAGTTCGCTGGGTTGCCCTGCCCCGGCAGCGGCGGTCGCCATTACGACAGACAAGGGGGACAGGTTCAATTCGGTCAAAGTTGCCTCAAGCGGCGTTACGATGTCCGCTTGATGAACCTCAGCAGCAACGCGAATGCGATCGGGATTGCCAATCAATTGAGCAATCCAGGCATTCAGTCGGGGTTCTGCTAGTGCCCGTGGATCGAGAGGAATGGCGGTCCATCCCTCGGCTAGACCGTCATCGCTCAGAAGCACCAGCAGGCGTTGGGTATAGGCAATGCCAGAGCGGGGCGTTTGAATCACCTCCGGTTCTACGGGGCGCTCCTGTCGATCCAAAGCGTGCATGGCGGCTCCGGCTCGTTCTGGATTGCCCAGCGCCACCTGATAGACCGTTTCTGCCATCAGCACATCACTGGCCGCATCCATCGTTTCGACGAGACGATCGAGTTCTTGGGCAATGATGTTTTGCTCGTCAGCAGTTGGGTTCAGAGCGTTCAGGGGAGCCAGGAGTGCACGGTTTTCCTTTTGCCACCGTTCCAGTAAGCCGATGCCATCCACCACATCCCGCGCTGCGATACTTTCCAGCGATCCGACTGCCTGGGGATTCCCAGTTGTCCGCAGCGGCGCTAGCTTCCGGATGGGCAAGATGAACCGTGCGAGTTGCAGACCGCGTTCTCTGAGACGACGTTCAAACCGATAGCCTAACAGGGCGGCTAGGGGCTGTCCCTGGGCAACGCCTTGAATGATATCGAGGGCAGTGCGCACGCGATCGGAACTCAGGTCGATGTTCAAGGCTTCATGCTCTGCATCACTATGGCTGAGATAGCCACTCCGCAGGATCGCGGCGGTGGCTGCATGGGTCAGAGAAGGCGCATGGAGATACCCCAAACTATCCGGTTGAGTGTCAGGTTTTAAGTTTTCGACCCAGCCAAAGCCGCCTAGATGAAGTCCGACGGGTTGTTGCGATCGCAATGTTTTCAGACGACGAGTTGCCAGGGACGTAAACCAGGCATCCAACCGATGGGAGTAGCAATCCAACACCCCTCGAAAAGCTCGCTCTAACTCTGGCACTGGACGAGTTGCCAGACCATCCAGACTGTCTAAAAACGCCTTCAAACCGCGATACTCTGCTTGCTCGGGACCGACCAGGGTAAGTTGCTGGGCAATGTGGTCAGAGATGGTACGGTTCCCGGTGAGAGCAGGGAGGATCACGGCTGCCAGTTCCCTAGGCGTACTCACCTGAACGCTGCCCTGAGGCGGTGGTGGCGGTGTCTCAATGTGAATCTGTTCTAGCGATAGAGCTGCTAAGGTTTCGGTTGCCACGCCGATCGCAGTGAGGTGAGTCTTGAGCACGTTAAAGCTCGTTCCATCCAATTCTTGTAAGGCAGCATAGGCGAGCAGAACTTGCAGCAGCGTATCGCCATCTGCCTGGGCATTTAACCCGGCTCCGCCTGAGAGTCTGCCGCTGCGGGTGAGTTGTGCGATCGCTTGAATGTAGTTCGACTGCAAGGGCTGATTGCTCGGATCGCCTTTCTGCACCCAAGGCACAGGCAACGGATAATCTTTGGGGTCGGTTGCCATTTGCATGATTAAGGGCGTTTTTGTCCAGCCCAAAAAGCCCCAGCGGACGAGCTGAAAAATCACTTGCGTTTGAATGTTAGCGAATTTCTCAAATTCTTTTGTATTCCGATTGACCTCTGGACCAATCACCCGCCGAAACCGCATTGTCGTCGCCAAGGGCGACATCTGAAGCACTTCCAGGAGATCTTTATCGGGGTCGAAATTCCCTTGGGCATTCCGATTCCGACCCAAATGAGGCACCTGGGGCAGTCCCATCTCCCAGTAAAGGCGCAACTGCCCCAACACCGACACCAGTTTTGCTTCAAAGCCATCTTCCCGTTCTGGTTTAAGCTGTGGAATGACCACGGGCAAAATGCCGTAGGGTTGTGCCCCCAATCGCAGGGTCGGCAGAGGTCCCACTGGTTGCAGATGGCGGACGACATGTTCGCGGGTCAGTTGAATGGTTTCATCGTTCAGGATGGGGGCACACAAATCCTTGAGGTAGTGTCCAGGTGTCCCTGCCCAAAGCGCATCGAACATGAGTGATGTGGTTTGCTGCTCTCGCAGGTCAGCCTGGGGAGCACGATCCAAATCCGTCCAGTCCGATGGAAGACCCAGAACTGTGCTGAGGCGGCGACTGGCGCTGTGGTCAAGATCGATCGCTGGAACAGTGGTCGGATTCAGGGTATCGATCCAGTCTTGATCGTTGCTCTGGTAGCCAGAACGGGCGGCGGATGTGTTGTTGGTTGGCGTTCCAGGCGTGACGAATGCCACGTTATCGCTGAATTGATGGGAGGTCAGTACGGTCGCGATCGCTTGCGCGGCTTGCGCGGGCGGCAGCGTCCAATCCACTCCCAGCACCACTAATCGATCCATGCCATCGGACAGCTTGGCTCCCGCCAATTTGACATCTGCCTGGGTCACCGTAATTGCCATGCCAACCTGAAGTGCTCGCTCATAATCCACTGCCCAACGCATCGGGTCATCAATCGGTAACTCACCCTCGGGAAGGTCAGTGGCATCGTGCGGATCGGGATTAGGCGTGACGTTGAGACTATCAGGAACATAACGCCCCCACTGGCGAAACAATTCCTGATTCTGACGGTAACCAATTGCCACCCAGCGATCGGGCAGCAACCTTGCCACCTTAGGACGAGACCAACTGGCGGCTTTGAGCGTGACTTCGGGAAAGACCGGGGCACCTCCCTGTCCCAGTTGATCCTGGTTAACGGGGGTTGTCCTTCGCACAATCCAAGCTGCCCGTGCCGCCCGGAATTTTTGGCTAATCGCTTTCCAGGCAGTGTTCGCCATCTCTGCATCCCCCATCCACCGCTGTTGCCAGTAGGTCTGACCCGCTTCCACTTCCGCAGCGGTGAGTTCGGGTTCGTGAGCATCAATATGAATCTGGTCAGGAAAAATGCGAATCCATAATTCTGTGCCGCGATTGAAGAACCGAGTCTCTAGGCGCACGGGCAATAGGGCAATGGGAAAGGCGGCATCCAGCGATTCGACCAGCTTTTCGGGCATATCGAGCGCGGCGATCGCAGCACTCAAATCTCGAATACTGCTGACCTGCGTCGTGACCTGAGCTTGCAGACTCTGGCGCTGATCCTTCAATTGCACCAGTTGTGCCTCGATCGGCTGAATCTGATCGGGACTGCTGCCTTGGCGCAAAAGGTGATCGCGCTGGGCGGCGATCTGAGCCAGCGTGACAGCATTGGTAGTGAGTTGAGCCTGGGTTTCAGCAACACTTTGGCGAGCCGCCGTGATGGGCTGAAGATCAAAGGTTGACATAGCGGACCTCTGGAAAAATTCGGGTGAATGTCGGGGTAGGGGGTTCTAGGATGGAACGGGCGTGAATCGCGACTCGCATGGGTTTTTGCAGGGTGATGCGAGCGAGGTGGGCAGAATTTTTGCCAAAAATCGCCTTGTCAAAAGCTCTGTTCTCCAAACCACTCTTGGTAATTGTTAAATGTCCTCCCGGTAGTGTGTTGACGATATCCCAACTGAGATCGTCCGATGTGGTGCGTCGCTTTCTAGACAAAGGTGAACCGGGTTCATCCAATCCAAAGCGGGGTTCTGTCGGCTGTTCTTCCAGGACAAAGTACCAGCCAGAATCTTCCACCACTTCACGATCAGTCAAATCAAACCCTGCCAGGGTGTAGTCTGGCGAAAACTGTCCAGCAAACACAGGACGCTTCAAATCCAATTCTGGGACAGGATCTTTCTTCAGGCGCATCTTTCCAGGACGAGTGGGATCGGGTTCCGCTCGCCAAGCATAAACGATGCTATTGGGATAGCGAAACAACACCTCGCCGCGCACGAGCAGCACCAGTTGTCCGCCCTGCCCTGCCCCTCGCGTCTGGCTACCCAAGGCAGCAGTCCGGTTCCAGGTGTGAATCGGATCAATGTCTGCCTTGCCATCTGCCCAGCCCCAGAAGTGTCGGAAAGGCGTGCCGCGTTGATCGGTCGGGTAGTCTCGCCAGAGCAGTTCTCGATTCATTTCGTGGTTGAGTCCAATCAAAAATGCCTCAATGAAGCGGGGATTGGTCTCTAGCAGGGTCATTGTGTTATTGGGAATTTGGTCAATGCCAGGGAGAAAGCGGGTCTTGTCGTAGTCAGTTAAGTAGCGGTAGGTGGGGGCGGGTAGGTCAGGAGCAGGCATGATCGGGTTCAGGATTTCCCGCAGCCGATGGCGAAGACTGTCCGATATCGTCAGCATGGAGAGGACGCGATTCGGAACAGTCGTTGTGGGGTTCAGTCGGGTCAAGAGGGTTTGGGTGGGGGCAGGCAAGGCATAGGAAACCAAGACCGCAACGGGGGGTAAAGTCTGGATCTGCACTTTGTCAGCAAGGGCACTCACAGCGGTTTCAAATCGATTGATCGTCGAGATATCCTTGACCAGAGGCGGGAGGGCTTTGCTCACCACGACGCGATCGCCGACAGGGACGCGATCCATCGGCACCCGATCAATCGGGACTCGGTCAATCGGTGGCACTCGCTCAATCGGCACTCGCTCAATGGGGATGCGATTAATCGGCACCTGATTGCCGAGCAACTGTTCGGGCATTTGCCCTTGCCGAAGGGGTGACAACTGCACCGTCGCCCGTCGTAACAACCCCGGCAGAATCTTAATCGGGCGTTGCCCACTACCATCCAGCACACTCGCTTGCAGTTCCGTTAGCAGATTGCCAATATCCTGGCGATGGCTAGTAAACAACGCTGGATCGATCGTGGCAATGGGGATGGCTGCCTGGTTAAGCGGGGTTCGCACCAGCACTTGCCCTTGGGCGTTCACGTCCAGTGCTTGAATGCTAGAAGTTGCGTTCGCGTTCTGACTAACCAGAAAGGCGGTTGCCCCCGGATTGACCTGGTTTGCCTCAATTAAATTGGTCATGACTTGACCCAGATTCAGGCGAACACCCGCCTCTTGCGCAGTTTCCAACGCAGTTAGACTGCTGAGATGCATACTCGTCACCAGTCCTGCGGTGCGAAGATTTTCCCGAACTGACAAGGCGCGAGTTGCCGGGATCGCCTTCACTTCTGCAGATTGAGTGCGAAGAGACTGGAGGGCAGTCGCGGGAATTTCAATCGGTAAGCCAATTGCCGCTAGACTGACCGATGCTTGGAGGTCGGCGGGTTGCGCGATCGCGGCTAACGCCTTCACTTCCAGCAAGCCATCGGGGACAAATTGATTCGGGTCTACATCGGTGCGTCCTGCTGCCAGGGTGCTGACCAATTGCGATCGAAACGCGGTCTGGGACAGTTCCCGTCGGGCGAGGGCTTTGAGCAGGGGGCGTTGAGGGCTGCTGAGCCGCCGCAGTGCCGGGTCTAAGGCGGCATCTGGCAAACTGGTGCGGCTGATGCCAGCGCGGATCGTGACATCACCCTCCAAAATTCGCGCATGAATAGGGGCAGTGACTTGCAGGAAGCGATCCATCGGCAGCGTTTGGTAGTGACGCTGGTACATCGATCGGGCAACGGTCATGGAAAATCGTGCCCGGTTCAGCAGTTCGTTCGCCTGAAGGATTTTGCCAATTTGCTCCCAACAGGCTTGCATGAAGTCTTCCTGGTTTTTCCGTACCACCTCGGCTCCCAGTCCAGCCGCAACACGCGATCGCAAATCCAAGTTCAATTCATAAAACCAGGCGAGGGTCGGATCGGCGATGCGATGTTGGTTGAGATGCCACTCCCCGTAGATGGGAGGACCGAGAGCGGGCGTTGCGTCCGTGGCTCCCGTTTGAATTTGATCGGCAGGCGCATTCAAGGTTTGTTGCAGCGCTTGCTGAATCGCGGCGGGAATGTCAGCAAGTTGCGCCAGGTGAGGAACGTCAGCTTCGGCAGCAGGCTGAGCAGGCGTGTTGGGTGCTCGCAAGGCTCCATCCATCCAGACTAAGGCACTCGGATCAGTGGGTGCGATCGTCGGCAGTTCTACACCCGCTGCACCGATAGACATACGAGCAAAGCCAATGGTGGGAGGACAGACAAAGGGCTTTAGCTTGCGCGCCAGAGATTCAAAATCCCCCAGAGAACCCGTGGCAAACTCCCAATGGTAGTAAAGTGGGAGTCGCAGATCCGTGGGGTTGTTGACATCCCAAGCGGGTTTCAAAGGGGCATCGATGGCTGGTTCGCCCCCCAACCCCCGCTGTACGCCCAGGTCAAAGGCTGGCACCAGGCAAGCATAGTATTGCTTGTTTGGCTCCAAATGGCGAGGACAGAGTAATCGAGAGACATTCAGATTCGGCTGTGCGGCTAATGCTCCTGCTAGATCGGCATGACCTTGTGGGGTCAGCATCTGGGTATGCGCCCACGCCCAGGATTCGCTTAGGTTAGGCAGTTCTCGGCTGACGACACTGGCAGGCACGGTGATCACGGGCAACAGTGCGCCTGGAACGGTCGCCGGACATTTCACCACAGACTGATCGATGACGACCAGCACCAGCCAGGGTCGTAGCCGATCCTTATCGCCTGCTTTGGCAGGAGTAAAAAGCCAGGGAAAGTCTGGCGGGTCAAAGTCGATCGCGGCAAAATAATTGGGTTCAACGTTGGTACTGTTGGAACTGGGTGCGACTCGTACGATCAGCCGAGGGTCCACGCCCACGACATCCCCTGGACCATACAGGCTGAGCGCCGGACTGGAGATAATCGTTTCATTCACCGTAATGGCGACCTTAATGGTGGCGCGGGCAGGGAGTGCATCCGCATCAGGTTGGCTGATTTCAGCCACCAAACCCCGACGAGTCCAGGGTAAAAATTGGTAGTTGGCGATCGTCATGGCGTTTCCCCTAAAACAGTTCAAAGGTTTCGACAAGTTGAGCCGTAGCAGTTACCCCCACTTCGCGCATCACTTGGGTTGCGAGGCTCGTGGAGTAGACGGCAGCTTCGCTCAGTCCAGCAGCAGCAATTCCTGTCAGTTTGTCTCGATCCACAACGGTAAGCGGCGGTGAATGAATCTCAATCGGCGTGATTTCTGCTGGTATCAGACGATCTCGCGATCTCAGGACAGACTGCGCCGCTGCGCCCTGCTCTGCCTGCCAGGACACGACGCTCATCGCGGATTTGACACTGAGATCCGCTCGGAGCAACCAGCCCAGTTCGGGCACTTCGTCCAAGTAAGCAGTTTCGTAATCTAGATCAGCGGCGATCGCGGGTGATACCTGATAATCTCCGCCCCCGACGACAATGCCTGCGTTAAACCGCTCAAAAGAGGGGGTCGTCAATTTTTCATCCTGAGTCAGGTCGAGGAATTGCGATCGCGCAAAAAACTCCTGGGTGGTTCTGTAAGCAATGGGTGTGCCTTCCCCGATCGTCACGGCCTTAATTTCAAACCGATTCGCACCGGCTACACCGCTATTGCCAAATCGCTGAATAGTCAGACCCAACGGCACAATCTTCTGGGTTACCATTAACTGACCAAAGGGATGCGCCAGAATTCCAGTCGCACCCGTCACAGGTCCCAGCGTCACCAGAGACTCGCCACCGTTGGGCAACTGCGCACTCCAACTGCCGGCCTCTTGCAGTGCCGACTGGAGCCGCTCTGCGACAGGCGTAGTGGCAGGCGGTAGACTGGGCGCACTGCCCCAGGATTCATCAAAGTCAACATGGATCTTCCAGAACAAAATCTTGAAGGAACCCGTTCCCTGGGCGTGCCAGTGGCCTGGACCTTCTAGGGACAACTGCACATCAATGCCCAGCAGGGTGTATCCCTTGAACTTAACCGACACCTGAACGGTCAGATCGATGATGAAGTGGAAGTAGGGTTCCAAGTAGCAAATCGCATCAAAGCCTAGAAAACCGCTAATTTCCACGGGACCTAGCGAAGCTGAGAGCCGGATCGATGCGCCTGCCTGCACCGTGGCGGGGGTGATTGCAAAGTAGACCTTAATCTCCACTTTGAGCGGACCAATGGAGAAGGAGAGACCCAGACGATCGATGGGAGCAGGCATTCCACTGGGCGGAGGGAACCGAGGATTGAAGCCGCCAGCCGCCAGCACAAAGGATGGTTTATCTCCAAAATCAATTTGGATAATCAGCATTCCGGTCAGTTCCAAGCGTCCTATCAGGCGGGAATCACGTAAACGAGCAACAAAACCAAAGCGCTGGTTATCAAAGTCTAGATAGCCGAGAAAATCAACCAGAATTTTGAGGATGACCAGTTCGCCATCTACTTCCATTGGCAGTTGCAACAGTAACTGCCCAATTAGCACAATTTTGCTGAGGGAAACAGGGCGATCGCCACTGCCCAGCACATTATCTAATTGCAGAATGATGCCCAAGCGTAGCGTGATCAGGTTGGGCGTTCCCCAACCAAT
>JBBRMC010000007.1:0-20715 GCA_038231055.1 Leptolyngbyales cyanobacterium | reverse complement strand
TCTTCATACTTGCCCTGCATATAGGCTCTTTCAGCCTGTTGATAGTCTTGGGCAAAGTCAGTCCCGCGTGCCATGTGCCTTCTCCTGCAAGTGCGTGTATGCCGTTGTTCTCGAAGTTCTGCTCTTAAGATTGAGTTTGATAGAGGGCAAACTTAGAAAAAAGTGAGCAGTCGGTGTAAAGTGAAAATGATACATCTGATAGTGGTCGATGACTGGCTGAGACTACAAAAGTTGTCCTCGATCACTCCGTTGCATTGATTGTACAGATAGGGTTCGGTTTTGGCTCATTGATTATGCTGCCCACCGTGCTGATCGCAATATCGCGACTTGGTCGAGCAACCGCAAAAACTGGCTGTCTTGATCTTTTAACACCCACTCACCTCGAAGAAAAGGCGCGACACTATCAGGGGCAGCCGTTGACATCTGCACATGATCAATGTCCAACCAATCCATACCGACGATGCGATCGACCGCCAACCCTAACATGATGTCCTGATCTTCGACTGCTATCACAGAAATCTCAGGACGGTCTGTATTTAAAGGGACTGGATCACCCAAGAATTGACCTAAATCTGCAACCCAAACGACTCGTCCTCGCACGTTGAGCGTGCCCAACAGCAATGGCGATACATTAGGAACGGGAGTAATCCGATCGGGCGATGGAGATAGCACCTCTCGAATACCAGTCGCAGGCAGAGCAAACTCACTACCTGAGGAGATATAGAACCGCAGATGCAACTCCCCTTCAGGGCTTTCTAGTTCCTGAAACTCAGGGGCTTGATCATATCCTCTACCCGTCAAAAAGTCTGGATTCCCTACCATTACCTCTATTCCTAGCCTCGCAATAGTTGTTTGACCGTGCCCACTAATTCAGTAGGCTGAAACGGTTTTGCTATATAGGCATCTGCCCCTTGCTTCATGCCCCAATAGCGATCGAACTCTTCCCCTTTAGAAGAACACATCACTACAGGAACCTTCTGCGTTTTAGGGTCTGCCTTGAGCCGACGGCACACCTCATAACCATTCATGCGGGGCATCACAATATCCAACACAACTAGGTCAGGACGATGCACTTGGATCTGCTCTAACGCTTCGACCCCATCTGTCGCGATGGTGACGGTTAGCCCGCTCCCCTTTAACAGATCCGTAATCATTTCCCGTTGAGTGACGCTGTCTTCCACAACCAGAACTGTACTCATAACCCCTTACCTGTGTGCTGGATTGACCGATGACGGGTAAAATCCACCGTTGTTTACCTTAAACTATGTAATCACTAAAGTACCCCAATCCCTGAAAGAATAAGCTTTTCGCTAGAATTAAACTGACTCAGGTGAGATTAATTTACTAACCCTTCGTCAAGAGCATCTGCTAGAAGTTGGTCGGCTTTGGGCTGGTCAGGATGTCCTACGCCCACATACTTTTCTAGCAACATTAATAACTCACTTTCTCCAAATGGTTTAGTTAAATAATCAGTTGCACCAACCATTCGGGCTTTAACTCGATCGATAAAGCCGTCTTTACCTGTCAACATCACGATCGGGGTTTGACGAAACGCCGTTGACTTACGCAGCATGGCACAGATTTCATAGCCATCCAATTCTGGCATGGCAATATCACAAAGAATCAAGTCTGGTTTGAGTTGAAACACCAAACTAAGCGCTTTTAGCGGGTTATCGATCGCCGTCACTTCATACCCATGCTGATTGAGAATATATTCCACGGTTTTGCGAATCGTAGCACCATCATCAATACAGACGACTCTGGGAGTCTTAGTGATTTGCCAAAAATCGAGATCTCTAGCCCGCACTTTTGGTCCGCCACTCGCCTCCTCGGAAGAAGGGGGAGCCAAATGAAGCCAGCCGCGTTTCACGTAAGGATAGATTGCTCTAGCGACTGTCAAAATATCACGATTCAAATAACGGGCGATTTGTCGCAGAGACGTTTTCCCGTCTGCATAGTGATCGAGCGTACTGAAGGTGGTTTTAGGCAGTGCTTCTTTTAATGAAGTCCCGTTGGCGATCATGGGACATTGATCAGGTGAATGAATGTGAGGATGAAACTGCTTCCACTCTTGCACCTGCTTGATGATCTTGGTCACTAAAGGTGCCGTTTCTAGCGTCATTAGCTGCGGTGCCAGGGGAGTGCCCATTTCAAAAATAAAAGACCCTTGATGCAAGCTCAGAAGGTCAAACAATGTTTCGTGAATCATGTTCTTAATCACACTGCGTGCCTGAGCAGGAGTTAAGCTATGATTTTCCATTAATGCCCACAGATAGCCATATTCTGGAGCATTAAAAGCAGCGATCGACGAAGATGCGATGTCATCTACAGCAGGTTCGGCTTGATAGCGACGCAGATAATCTCGCAGTCGAAGCAAACTAACGTCAGTCTCCCCAGCGTAGACAATTTGACCGTTGAGGAAAAAAGCAAACCAGGACTGCCCCCTCAAAGACTTTGCAGGACGAGTGTCGATCGGGGACGCAACCTGAGTAGAAGGGAGGGGCGAAGATGGATAGGCTTCCACAAAAAGTTCGCCTGTACGCTGACCCAGCTCAATCAGTTGCAGGATGCTACGAATATCAATCTCACTCAGTTGTCCTTGCATTCAAGTTAATTTGTCTCCTTAAAGCAATCCACCACTCCGTATCAATTCTGCCCTCGATTTCAATGAGAGCAATAATTTCTTTTACTCGCTTGAGGAAATAATTTATTATTTTTTGAGACCATAGTGACAACATCCAACCTTCTGCATCAATCAGCCCTCACTTTGTAAAGCTCTCTTCCACGATTGGAGGAGGGACTTAAAAACTGCTCCTCTTCTCCCAAATTTTGCGAGAAGGGCGAGGAGATGAGAGCGTTCTAGCATTCAAACAGGAGGTTTATTGTATCCATTAAGTCAGTAAGGATCAAAAGGTTGCCGCAAATCTCACAACTTCTAATCCCTGGGTCGCTTAGAAATTTGATGGAATTTCTTCATGCGAACGAGCAAAGGCAATGCTAGATTATAGGGCAATGACTCAACTCGCAGATTCTTGAATGTTGTCTAAATGAGCTTACAGAGACTGGGATATGTTGGGCGGTACATCAGGCAAACTTCTTGAGCGGGTGTTCAGTTAGACCGATGGAATTAAAAAGCCGTGGGCATAATAAGTTTTAAGAGCACTAAAGTCTGGTTGGTTTGGCTAAGATAATTGGCAAGCTGAATGGCTCTAGCGAGAATTTGGAACTGCTAGTCTGCTGGCTTGATTAATCTAAGCTGATAAACAGGACTTCCCATTTGGGCAAATTGCTCTAGGATTGGGCATAGACACAGAAGAGGGCTATCAGTGTGCTGTATCTAGCAGAAGTTATACAAAAAAGGGGCGGAATTATCGGCGGCGGTAAGTCTGAATTCAAGTTGCTTGCCTGTCAACGGTCTGAGCAAAATTGGAGCGCAGCCAGTGACGAATCTATTCAGTCAGAGGAAGCAAGTCGGTTTAGCCCCGGAACTTTATTGCTAGTAGATCTAACGGCAAACAAGCAGGTACAGCGCGTCCAAGAAGCTGGGCGACCTCTAGTTAGCATTTTGCAGAACTTCTCTCGTTTGCAAGAAAAGTTTAAAAATCAGGAAGACGAGATTGAGCAGTGGAAGCAGTCGCTCACCTATCAAAGTCAAGAGCTAAATCGGCGCGAGATGGAGATGGAGACTCGACGTGAGCAGCTCCAGCAGTTAGAAGACGACTTTGAGCAGTTAGAGCAACAGCGTCAACAGTTTGAGACGACCCGCGATGAGATTTTGCTCCAACAAGCAGAGCTAGAGCGCAACCGTCAAGAGATGGAGGGCGCTTGGGATCAGCTACAGGGGCAAAAGCAGCAAGTTGATGAGCGACAATCTGAACTGCAACAAGCATCGGTTTTAGATGATGAACAAGCTCAAATCATTCAAGAGCTTTTGGGTCGGCTATCTAACTCACCCGCCTCGCTCGAATTAATACAAGAGCAGGTTAATCAGGTTTCTGAGCTAGCCAATCAGCATCAGGCGATTCTCAGCCAACACTGGCAGAATTTGGAACAACAGCGGCAGGCTGCCCACCAGATGCAAGAAGAAATCGATCGCCAGTCTCAAGCTCTCGATCGAGGCTGGCAAGAGTGGCACGAGTCACGAGAAGCACTAGAACAAGCAAAAATCGAGGTTAAGGTTCAACAAACTGTTTTGCAGACCAAGCAAGACTATGCTCAGATGCTGGGGCTACAAGTTCAGCATCATGATGATTTGCACCAACAGCTTTCTCTTCTTGCTGAAGGAATGGATGTAACCACCATCAGTTCAGTCGATATCGAAGCGTTGAACAAAATGTCTTTGGATGAGCTTCAGGCACTGATTCAAAGCTTTCAGCGTGACTTTGAGATGTCTTCTGGCTTTGTCAATGGACAAGAAGAAGAATTAGAGTTGAAGCAGAAGGAACTTGAGGAGCTGAAAGCCAAGATTGAGACATCTGGAGAGTACGATCGCATCGCTTTAGAATCTGAGCTTGCAGATGAGCAAGATGCCTATCAATTTCTCAACGAGACGTTAGTCGGTCAACGTCGGAGCCTCAAAGAGAAGGAAAGCGTTTTGCGGCAGCATCGATCGGTGTTGGCACGAAGACAGGGCAAAAGTGACCCAGAGGCAAAAGAGGGTGGCATTGATTTGAGTCAAGTGGTTAGCCAGATCGATTCGGTTCGGCAGCAGCAAGCAGATGAGTTGCAAAAGGTTGAGAATGAGCTTGAGCAAATTCGCAATCGCATTCAAGAAACTCAGGAGATGGTGAACGGGCGATCGAGTGAGCAAGAAGCCAAGCGCAACGAACTGAAACACTTAGAAGAAACGCTGAAATCTCAAAGAGTCACCGTCGCCGAACTCGCAGGCAAAGTCAGTCTTTATCAGGAGATAATGCAGCCGATTCAAGACACGGTGGACGGGTTGCGCCATCAGCTTGAGGACATGCAGGGCACGATCGCCCAAGTCAACGAGGCGAAGAATTACCAGAGTGGGGCGATCGCTGAAATGCAGCAAATCGTTAACAGTCTAACTAACAAGCCTGAGTTCGCCTCAACTTGAACGGTATTTACGGTCTCTAATGAAGCGATCTATTTCGACAGTGCCTACATTCGATGCAATGTTACTGCCTACAATTCAGGCTCTACAAGTTTTAGGAGGCTCTGGCACCACAGAAGAGATTTACGACCAAGTAGCGCGGCTTCTTAACTTGTCAGACAAGGTTTTGGAGATTCTTCATGGCAGCACATCTCAAAGTGAAGTTGAATATCGTTTAGCTTGGAGCCGTACTTACTTGAAAAAGTATGGGCTTTTAGAGAATTCATCGCGTGGAATATGGTCTCTAGCATCAACATCAATAGACCTTGACAAACTGGATGCTAGAGAAATAGTCAAGGCTGTTCGGGATGCTGATAGAAATAAGTCAGTACCTACCGATACGTTCGATGAATCCGTTGTTTCTACAGAAACTTTAGAAGAACTAGCATGGCATCAACAGCTTCATAGAGTATTGCTGGCTCTAGACCCTTCGGCGTTTGAGCGTTTAACCCAACGGTTGCTGCGCGAATCTGGTTTTACACAAGTACAAGTTACAGGTAAGTCTGGTGATGGCGGTATTGACGGCGTAGGTATTGCCCGTGTAAGTGGATTCTTAAGCTTTCACGTCTTGTTTCAGTGCAAGCGTTACCAAGGTTCTGTTACGGCTGGTCAAATTAGAGACTTTCGTGGAGCTATGCAAGGACGCACTGATAAAGGTTTGTTTGTCACAACGGGTACATTCACCAGAGACGCGATTAAAGAAGCAACACGAGATGGTGCACCTCCTATTGATTTGATAGATGGTGAGCAGCTAGTACAGCGTTTGAAAGAGTTGAGTCTTGGCGTGAAGATAACGATGATCGAATCTGTTGAAGTTGATAAGGATTGGTTTACCAAGATCTAGCTAAAATTTGATCACAATCCAGTTACCTTCGACTTCGGCGATCGCTCCTCCTGGAAACGGATCAGTGCGCGATCGATTAGGGGCAGCCATCAAAGCCGTCATTTTCTCAATGTGATCAAAGTTTGGGCTAAATGTCAAAGCTTTTTGCAGAAATTGGCGAACGACGCGACGCTGGATGGCTAGGGGAACGGAATGAAGAAGCGATCGATTTAAGGCTAAACCATCGGCTCCCATCGCTTTTTCTCTCAGTTTAGAGGCGATCGCTTCAAGATATTCAACTTCTGCGACGAGGAGTTCGGCAGTTTGGGCAAGAGTTTGTTCTACTTGCGGATTGAAGTGAGCTTGCAAGTAAGGAATGAGTTCTTGACGGATACGATTCCGAGCGTAAGTTAAATCTTGATTGGTGGTATCCTCCCAAATCTGAAGATCTGAGTCTTGACAGAATTGGGCGGTTTCAACGCGAGTCACGTCTAGAAGGGGTCGGACAAGACTGAGGGTTGGAGCCAGTAATCGATTCCAGGAAAGTGCCTGAAGTCCGTCGGCTCCACTACCCCGCATCAGATTGTAGAGAAGAGTTTCAGCCCGATCGCTAGCAGTGTGACCTGTGACGATCGTATTAAATCCATCCATCTGGGCGATCTTTGTAAAACACTCATAGCGCCACTGTCTCGCTTCAGCTTCGCTTACAGGAACTTGACTCGCAGTTTCCAAATAAAACGGAACTTGCCAAGTATGAGCCAGTGACGCTACAAAGGCTGCATTTTGCTGAGAGTCCGATCTCCAGCGATGGTCACAATGGACGATCGCGAGGTGCCAATTCCACTTTGGCTGCAAATCTAGAAAGAGTTTAATCAAACAGAGAGAATCTTGCCCTCCAGACACCGCCACTAGCGCACGATCGCCCTTTTTTAACAAGGTGCGTTCTTTGAGAGTGCGATGCAGTCGATCGTGGAGCGGTGTCCAGACAGTGCGGCTCATGAACGGCTTTAATAGTTGCCTTCGTCTAAATCTTCATAGATATTCTCAACAGGTTTAGTGCGAAGTCTTCCGGGTGCGGTCGATCGCTCTGGCAGTCTTCCAAGCTCTTTGTCCGGCACAAATTCTAAGCGAATTCTGACTTTGCCACGCTGCCAGCCGCCTGTGCCAAATCGCAGCGCTTCACACGCCAGCCCATCGCCAAACCAGTCTTCGTTTTCTTCTGACCAGTTGTCTTCTTGCTCATTAATCGTTTCAGCCAGCGCTTCGAGAAACTCACTGACCTTAAACGTCGGATTTGACATGAGAACTCGACCACGATCGACAAACAGCACTTCGTCATCTCTTAAAGAGCTATAACCGTTATCCATATTAGTTTTATCGTGAAGGTTTGAGGTTGACTAAAGAAACCAGCCGTAGCTGTGAAGCCCTTTGCCCAGAAGGTTAACGCCAAGATAGCAGACCCAAACGACGACAAAGCCAGTCGCAGCGAGAATAGCAGGACGACGACCCTGCCACCCTTTAGTGATTCGAGAGTGGAGATAAGCGGCAAACACAAGCCATGTAATCATTGCCCACGTTTCTTTTGGGTCCCAACTCCAGTAAGAACCCCACGCTTCATTTGCCCAAACTGCTCCGGCAATAATTCCGATCGTTAGAAGCGGAAACCCTAACCCAATTACCCGATAGCTAATGTTGTCGAGGGTGTCAGCCAGATTTAAGCGTTGGGGAGATAGTAGAATTTCTTGAGTTGGAGCGGAAAGTACAGCAGTCCCACCGCTTTGCATGGCAACAGCAGTCAAGTCAGGTTCTTTTGATTCACTCGATCGAGTCAACCGATAGGCTTTATCGCGATAAGCCCCCGTCCCGACTGAGCTACCGCGCAGTTCAACATTCTGACCCCGAGTGACGACTAGAAAGGCGATCGCTAAAAGAGCACCGACCATCAGCGTGGCGTAGCTCAACATCATGACGCTAACGTGCATCATTAACCAATTCGACTTGAGAGCAGGAACGAGCGGCGCAGAGGCTTGCATTCCGTCGGGCAAGGTCAATGCCGCAAATGCTGTGATTGCCATCGCCACAGGTGCCGTCGCAACCCCGACCAAGCGACTTCCACTCATATTCTCAGCAAAAAGATGGATGGTCGTGATCCCCCAGACGAGGAAAAACAGCGACTCATAGAGATTACTCAACGGGAAGTAACCTGCCTCTAGCCAACGTGCACCCAAGAGAGTGGCGATGCAGAGATTTGCGATCGCCATTCCTGTCGTACCCAGTGCAGGCAGATAGGGAAGTTGAGGGAATGCCGCACCCGTCCAATAAACCAGCATCGTGACGAACAGGATGGCAAACGAGAGATTATCTAATACGCCTTGAAGCGCGACCAAATCCATGCAGTGTTTCTCCCCTTGTCTGAGCTACGTCTCTAGTCTTTGCAGTGTAGTGTCTGCTAGATCCATTGTGACTGAGAAGCAGACAACTAGAACCTTTCTGACCTACAAAACTTCCCAGTTTCTTCAGGTTTTTTCTAGTTTGGTATCGATGAGAGCCAGACAACTTTTGTTACAAACGTCAGAATAGAAGGAATTACATCATCAGATCTGAAGAGGTGCCCGTGGCTTTATATGCTGAGTTACACCGCCATTTAGGGGGATCGGTGGTTCCCAGAGTGCTTTGGCGATATTTGCATCGGAGTGAGTCTACTTTAGCTGTGCGCTTTCCTGACTACTCTGAGTTTGAAGATTTTTACACTCGACCTCGTAACACATTAGACGAGTATTTAGAACTCCACACATTAGTAGAAAGTGTTCAGACGGCTGAAGCATTGCCCTATTTCATCTATCGCTTGATGCGTGGAGCTTACATTTTTGAGAATTTAGCGTATCTAGAGTTGCGCTACACGCCATTTTTAAGGACAGATTCTCAGTTGAGTCAGACTCAGAGAATCGATCAGATGGCGGAGATCGTGCAAATTGTCGGGCAGGCGAGTCAGGTTAAAGAATACCCGATCGTCAGTAGCCAAATTTTGTGTATGCACTCTCGATTGCCCTATGAAGTAAATCGAGCGATCGTCGATTTAGCCGCTCAATCACCCGAGTATGTGTGCGCGATCGACGTGGCGGGCGGGGATGCTCACTATGCCGAACGGCTCAATGAGTTTGTCGAACTGTATGATTATGCGCGATCTCTCAACGTTAAAACAACCGGACACGTCTACGAAACCAGCGCGGGATGCTATCCAGAACTGTTGCCCTATCTAATGCGAATTGGGCATGGCATTCAGATTCCACTCCTTCAGCCCCACTTACTTAAAGAGGTGGCTCGACGGGGGCAGTGCCTAGAAGTGTGTCCAACCACCTATCTAAAAACAGGGACTTTGGACGACATTCGTCAACTGAAATTGGTGTTCGATCGCTGCTTTGATGCAGGAGTTGATATCGCCATCTGCACTGACAACGCTGGACTGCACGATGTTCGGTTGCCATTTGAGTATGAAAGTCTACTCACTCACGACATCATTGGATTTGAGCAGCTACAAGCTTGTCAGGATGCCGCCTTCCGTCACGCCTTTGCCTGGAACTATGACCAACGTCCAGCTTCCATGCTGACAAGACTAATGAAGACAGAAGTTGGCGCAATTTCTTAGCTCCTGCATCAATCAGCCCTCTCCTGAATCCCTCTCCCAAGTTTGAGAGAAGGGTTGGGGGATGAGGGCGTTCTAGCCTCTACGCACGAGATCTAGTCAAAAAAATAAGTTTTGAGCGGCAAGTTAATTCAGCTCAAAACTTAGAACTCATTCAGTTCCTAAATGCCCCGCTTGAGAGCCACTTCGACTTGCTGAAATTCCTGTTCCAAGCGAGTTTTCAGCTTTTCAGGTACCGGACGATTAGGATAAGAACTATAGTGACCTGCGAGCGAGTTAAGCGCCGTCCGCATGGTAGTAAACGAGTTTAGTTTTAGAACCGCCGGATCGCGCTGGTAGCGAGAGGCAAAGTCATTAATGCTTTTACGAGCTTCTGTGCGAACCGTAACCTTATCAGGAGAATCGGCTGGCAGCACCAAAGCAGACCTTAAGCTGCTAATGACCCCTAGCGTATCTTCACGATAGTTTCCAGTGAGTCCAGTCGTGGAGTCAGAAGAGCAACCCGTTAACCCGATCGCTACGACCAACACCAGAGCCAATATGCGAGACAAAAAGCGCTTCATAAGCAATTGACGAGGAAACGTGACAGTTTCCCAATCCTATCGCGATTGGGGACGAGGGGATCATCCTCCTATAGAGGTGAGATGAACGATCGCACTCAACCGTCAGCTTCTCCCATAAAACTCAATCTTCAGAGGAGTATCTATTTATACGTCTGCTTTAGAGTTTTTAGGGGTAGAGATCGTAGAATTTTTTCTTAAATGCCTTGAGGCAAGAGCATTTGTAGGAGTATGGATTAATTACGAAAACCTCAGGCTTTTGTAATCTAAGGGAATGTGAATTTTAGACGCGGGGCTGCCCATACTCTCTATCAGAGAAGGCAGATAGGGCAATCCACTGTTTTACTCATGTTGACACCCGTCTCAAATTCGAGAAAGACCTGCAATGAGCCTTGAGCAAGAAATACTATTGCGCCGCCTTACCCAGCGCATTCAACGATCGCTTCCCTTAAACGACCTTCTCACGGCAACGCTGACAGACGTTTGCGCGTTCTTAGAGAGCGATCGAGTTGCTATCTACCAATCTCACGTAGACGAAAGTGGTCAGGTGATTGCCGAAGCGATCCGAGGTGGTCGCTTGCCATCGCTGCTAGGTCTAACGTTTCCCGCCGATGATATCTCTGCCGACGCGCAAGAATTGTTGATCGAGTCACAGGTCAGATCGATCGTTAATGTCACCTCTAAACAGATCGGGCAAAGTCGCTGGCAGAATGACGAGGCTGGATTTGAGCCAATTCACTATCACCCCGCAGACTCAGATCATCTCAACCACTTGATTGAGATGGGAGTGCAGTCTTCGCTGGTGGTGCCGATCATTCTTCGTAATGGGCTTTGGGGCTTACTTGTCACGCACTACAATGAGTCTCGCGATATTTTAGAGAGTGACGTTCAAATCGTGCAGTCGGTGGTCAATCAACTGTCGATAGCGATCGAGCAATCGATCTGGATGGGTCATGGTCGCGAACTGGCAGATCGGCAAGCTGCTGTCCAGCGCATCTCTAGTTTGCTGCACTCGTTATCGACGATCGAACTACAAGCTGCTTTAGAAGAAACTGTTGCTACCCTTCAAGGCTCAGGCGGCAGGCTGTGGATTCAAACCGAGCCCTTAGATTGGCACAAACTGTCATCAGCCAAAAGCTCGATCGCCCCCAGCAACGATATTCGGCTCTACACCTATGGCATTCAACCCAGTTTTCCTGACGAGCCGCCCTATTACATGATTGAACAGTGCAGCGCTTGGCAAATCCATTTCAAGCTGAGAGAGGAGCAAGTCTGGGCGATCGATGATCTCTACCACAAGCCAGACTTTGAGGATGTGCAATCTGCTTTTAGCGCCACATCAGTGCGGGGCGTATTGATGATGCCACTCTGGTATCGCCATCACTTGCTAGGATATTTGAGCATTTTTCGCGCTCAAGCAGTTTCTAACCAGAGCCATCAGTGGATGCCTCAAGAGATTGAGCTAGCTCAAGCGCTAGGAAATCAGTTTGCAACTGCCCTGCAACAGCGCGAGACGCACCAGCAATTGCAGGATCTTAACGCCAGTTTAGAAGCCCAAGTTATTGAACGCACGACCCAACTGCAACAAGCAAGTGAGCAGCAACGCATTTTGTTTGAAGTCGTCACCAAGATGCGGCAGTCGCTAGATTTAAGCACAATTTTTAGAACGGTCACTAGCGAACTGCGGCGATCGCTGTGCGTCGATCGAGTCGGCATTTATCGCTTAGACTCCAACTCAAATTTCTGCACAGGCGAATTTGTTGCAGAAGAGGTTTTGCCTGAGTTTCTATCTGCCCTGGCAGTCAAAATTCATGACCACTGCCTTGATGACATTTACGCCACAAAATATCTCGACGGGCGCGTTCATACCATCACCGATGTTCACCAAGCTGACCTACAAGATTGCTTTTTAGAAACGCTTGACCAATTTCAGATCAAGGCGCTTCTCACGGCACCTCTGATCAAAGGAAACGAACTTTGGGGATTGCTCTGCATTCATCAGTGTAGCCAAGCTCGGGAGTGGCAGCCTTTAGAGATTCAGTTCGTGACTCAAGTAGCGGCTCAGTTAGGAGTCGGACTAGAGCAAGCCGATCTTCTGGCACACACTCAGCAACAAGCCGAGCAACTCTCGGAGTCATTTCATAATTTGCGTAGAACTCAGAGTCAGTTAATTCAAACTGAGAAGATGTCAAGCTTAGGTGAGTTGGTAGCGGGAGTGGCTCACGAAATTAACAACCCGGTCAACTTCATTTATGGCAATCTTAACCACGTCAACGACTATGCCCACGACTTACTCACTTTGGTCAAGACTTATCAGGCTTGTTACCCTAACCCCAACGAAGAAGTAGCGGAGCAAGCAGAGGCAATAGATCTTGACTTTCTCACTGAAGACTTGCCCAAAACGCTGACTTCGATGAAAGTGGGAGCCGATCGTATCCGTCAGATTGTCTTGTCTCTCAGAAATTTCTCTCGTCTCGATCAGTCAGAGATGACACCTGTCAACATTCATGAAGGACTTGACAGCACACTGCTGATTTTGCAGCATCGACTCAAAGCAAAGTCTGACATGGTAGACATTAAGCTGGTCAAAGACTACAGCGACCTACCCCTGGTCGAGTGCTATGCTGGGCAACTCAATCAAGTGTTTATGAACGTGATCAACAATGCGATCGACGCTCTCGAAGAACACCTAAACACCGTGAGCGTGCCCACAATCTCGATCCGCACTGAGCGATTGGGGAACGATCGCGTCGTAATCTGCATTAGTGATAATGGATTAGGAATTCCTGAAGACGTGCAGGATAAAGTATTTGAGACATTTTTTACGACTAAGCCGATCGGCAAAGGCACCGGAATGGGACTTTCGATCAGCCACGAGATTATCGTTGAGAAACACAGAGGAGTTTTTAAGTGTCACTCTCAGCCCGGACATGGCACAGAGTTTTGGATCGAAATTCCGATTCACTCCAGTCAATTAGGGACTTGACCATTAAAATTCAACCAGTCTCATCGCATGATGGCAGTTTACCCTTGCCAAATCGGAATCTCAATCACAAGCTGAGCATCTTCCCCTAGCTCAGAAATGCAGTCAATCTGTCCATTTTACTCAACGAAAAGCAACCTAAAAGAAAGCTTCAGTCCTTCTCTTCTCTAGGGTTCCGCTTCTGTCTTTAAGACTCCATCCTCTAAATAAGCCACGCTATCAGCAACATCAATAATTCGGGGATCATGGGTGACGATTAAAACCGTGCGTCCTTTTTCTTTGGCTAGGTTTCGCAGTAGCTCAATCACCGCATGACCATTGTGAGAGTCAAGAGCGGCGGTTGGTTCGTCTGCCATAATCAAACGCGGATTTCCAGCCAGGGCACGAGCGATCGCGACTCGTTGCTTTTGCCCACCCGAAAGGTCTTGAGGGTGTCGTTTTGCTTGCTGTAAAAGCCCCACTTGGTCTAATAAGTCTAGCGCCTGTTGCTGAGCCGCCCCTCTGCGAATGCCTTTGAGATTGAGGGCAACTTCAACATTTTCTAAGGCAGTCAGCGCTGGAAATAAGTTAAACCCTTGAAAGATAAAGCCAATATTTTGCAGCCTAAAATGCGCCAATTTTGAGCTAGATAGCTTAAAGATATCTTCCCCTAACAGGCGTACACTGCCTGCGGTGGGCGTAAGAATGCCTGCCAATATGGAGAGTAAGGTCGTTTTACCAGAGCCAGAAGGACCCATCAAAAGCTGAATGTCTCCCCGCTTGACCTCTAAATCAATGTTTTTTAATGCCTGAAACCGCTCGGCTCCAGATTGATAGATCATTTCTACACCACGAGCCACGATCGCATTAACTTCTATCCTCTCGGCAGAAATAGAGAGATTGGCTTGAGAAACACTCCCGGCACTTTGCAATAAATCGATTTGGGTGGCAGTCATTCGTTAATCTGTTGAATTGGAGAATTTTTTAGATAGCAGCGTGTGGGGAAGCCGTTCGCAAGCTTTGATGCTGATCGGTAGATACAGCGCTGAAGAGACTCACTCCAGAGGAGGCAGAATTATCAGCTTATATATTTAGTCTACCTAGATGGCTTGAGTTTCTGTCAGTGAAGGAATTGAACTTTAACGATCGCAAATTGCTCATCTTACAATTATCACGAAATTTTAAGGCGTTTATTAGGCTTTGAAAACGATAGCCGGATCGACACGTGTAACTTTCTGCACTGCAAAGAGAGCAGACCCTACGCACATAACGACTGTCAAAATAAAAACGCCTCCCGCCGTAGCAGGAGTAATCAGGATCATGATGCCCTTAGCGGTTTGAGTCCAAGCGCCAAGCCCTAGACAGAAGACCATGCTAGGGATGTATCCTAAAATCGCCATCCACATCGCTTGCTCTAAAATAACGCTGTAGATAACCCAGTTTGACGCACCCATTGCTTTAAGAGTTCCAAATTCGCGCAGGTGGTCAACCACCGAGGAGTAAAGAATTTGACCAACGATCACCATGCCCACTACAAACCCTACGCTCGCACCCAAGCTGAGAATAAATCCGACTCCCGTTCGTTCTGTCCAATAGACACGGGTCTGATCGGCGATTTCTGCTTGAGTGTAGACACGAGTGTTGGGAAGGGCAACTTCTAAGCGTTGTCTTAACTGCTGCAAGTCTTGCCCTGCCTTAGCACGAACCAATACATAAGAGATGGGATCAGAGATGCTGAGACTTCGAGGAGGGGTGAGGGAAGCAGGCGCACCATCTAAAGGAGCATTCTCGAAGTTATTGGTGCAAGAGACATCACCTTTGGTTTGCCGAGTGCAGCTTACTGACGTGCTCAACCCTGCCGTGGCATAAGCGTTCGCGTTTTCTAGCGAGGTGAAGATAAAAGCGCTAGAGACGATCGATTGAGTATCTTGAGACAGCCCCACAATGCGAGCGGGGAGCGTTCCGATTTTGCCTTGTTCGCCCACTTGCGTTTGCCCCAGGTTCTTTAGACTAGAGCGATCAATCACAACGCTAAAGGGCTGTTTTGCTGCACTCAGTTTACCTTCTGTGATAGCCCACCCAGCAAACAGACGACTGTCAGGATCAAAACCAAAAATTCTGACGGGAGTAATGAGTCCCGAATCGCTGCGCCAGACGCTCGATCGGATCATCAACGCTTCTGCTCGTTCAACTCCTGGAACTTGTTGAGCCTGGACAACTTTCTCGGCAGCGATCGGAGAGGTTAACTCCAAGTGCACCATTTCTTTAGAGGCAACCCACAGATCGGCAGTGGATTGATCAATTAAAAGCGCTGTTGATCGAGTGAACCCTTTGAGAATGCCGACCTGAATCGTCACCAAACTCACAGCAAACACAATCCCTGCCTGAGCAATGATAAAGCGAGGAATGTCTTCAAAAAGATTTTTACGAGCGATCGATGCCATTGGCAAGAGGGGGGACGGAAGAGTAATTCTGAACACGTCTACATATTACGTTTCTCTAGTCTATGCAGAATGACCGCGCTTTTGCCCTACCCGTTCCCACTTAAGGACAGTCCTTCCAACTGTCTATTCTAAATTTTGCTTAACAGAACTATAAACGATCGCGATGAGAACCTTGAAAGCCTCCTAAAGTGCCAATTCTGTAGAACTTTGGGTAGTCTGGTTCCGTCAGAATTGGCGGTTAGGAGGCGAACGCATAATTCAGCAGCGTTGCAAGGTCTGTGCCAATAGACCTACTAGCCTCTGGTTCCCACTAAGGCAACGGCTGACAGGTTTTCTGGGAGTGACTGGCGTAAGCGATCGCCATATAGCGCCAGTGCATTGCCGTTGAGGAGCAGGCTGAGATGATCGCGATCGTAGTCTGCCACTTCGGCGGCGGACTTAACACAATCTTTCAGAACGCCGTCCCAGTGACCATAATCGCCAGAGAAACAGGTGAGATGTTTGCCCATTTCGCCCATTGCTAGCGGTAGATAAGCTGGAGCGGGATCATCCGACTCAAAGGAGGTGAAGATCTGCCCACGTCCGAAGTATTCCATTGGGTCGCGGTGACGCAGATCGTAGTGTTCGTATAGGCTAGAGTCATCGATTTGCGCCGGGTCGTGCTGCTTGTTCCACATCAGATCAAACAGATTTTTTGCCTGACTAATAATGTTGCTGTTGTTGTGAATGCCCCGTTCTTGGATCATTAGCTTGGTAAATTCCATCAACGCGGGGCGATAGGGGGTCTTAGGATCAAAGTCACGAATGCGCTTCTCCCAATGCTCATGGGAGGCGTGAGCGAGGTCAGGCAACCAGCCACAGCCTCCTTCAAGGAAGCCAACTCGCAGAGTGGGGAATCGCTCAAATACGCCATCAAAGACCATGCGAGCCAGTGCCATTTGCTGTTGATTGCGCTGCACAAAAATGTGACTGAGCACAAACGTCTCCATGTGATCAGCGATGCCGCCGACCATATAGGAACCTGGTCCGCCATGAATGCCGATCGAGACATCCAGATCGACTGCCGCTTGCAGAATTGGCTCAAAATCAGGATGGCTGAGGGTTTTGCAGGTGCGGATCTCTGGAAACGCATCGGGCGCTTTTGGGTGAGGAATGGCGATGTTGGGCGCGATCGCCACCCCAATCATGCCAAGTTCGTTGACACAACGGTGCATCTCCTTGACGGCTTCGTTGACATCTTGCATCGGCAAAACCCCGATCGGCTTAATGCGATTGCCATAGCCGCGACAATCTTCCGCCATGTAGTTGTTGTAAGCACGACAGAGGGCGATCGCCATATCTCTATCTAGGATGGAGGAGTAGCTCAAATTCCAGGTGCCATAGACCACTTGAATATCCACGCCTTCTCGATCCATGTGTTCTAACCGAACCTGGTTAAACATGGCTCCTAGCGTGGTTTCTGGGTGAAGATTCCGAAAGCCCCCTTTTCCTAAGCCTTGCGGTTGAGGGTAGAGCCGTTCTAAGTCGTTTTTGCCTGTTGCGGGGTTAAAGTCGATGACTCGCATCCGTTGATCGCCCAAGTTATCGACCATAAGACCGACGCGATCGCGATATTGTGGCTCGATATAGTCACGAATCACGAGGGGATTCTCAATTTTGTGAGCGTCTGCGTCGATCACTAGCAAGTCTTGATACATGAAGTTCTCCGTAGTGTGAAAGGATGAAAAGTCAAGAATTGGCTGAACCTAACTAGGCATTTGCCTTGGGCTTGAAATGTTGCCAAAGCTGACGTAAACCAAACCAGTGCTCAAACGACCAGGCAAGAGAAGCCAGAATCGTGATGCCGGGATATTTGACAAAAGCCGGTTCGTTTTTCTCGAAAAAGGCGTGCCCACCCAGAGCAAACACCTGAGTCAGCACTAAACAAATGAGCGTGATTCGCCAGTCATAAAACAAGTAAATGACGGCGGCGATCGCCAACCCATTTGTTAAGTGATGTAACGCTTGATTGATCGGATTTTGATGAGAGGCGACAAAGTGCGCCTTTGCTTCCTGGAAGTAGCTCATATCGCTTCTCCCTGTCCTTCTCTAATGGGATTTTGGAACGATAGCACAGAGAAATTTAGGAGTGAGGGGAGCGATCGAAAGTTTTTGGAATTGGCAGCAAATTTGCGCTTGACAGTGTAGTTGGCTCAAAACCAGCGCAGTTGCCCATAGCCTTTTTCAGGTTGACTGAGTTCTTCGTCGGTTAACCAATCCACGAGCTTGTACGTCCCAAACACATGATCCCACCAGTCCACGGCGAGTCCAAAATTGTGGTTCCACATCCCATACTTATGGTGTACGTAGTGAACGGGCATCTTCATCCAAAAACACTTAGTCGGGTTTTCGTGCTGGAGCTGATGAGCATACGAAGAAAACGCCGCATAGACAAAACCACCCAAAAACCAGCCGATGCCCGCCGAAAATGAGTAGAAGAACATCAAGCACAGGATGATAAACGTCCCTCTCACATAATCACGAAACTCCCACAGTACGCCCTGCGCCTCGTTGCGGCGATGATGATCACGATGTCGCTCACCCACTTTTGGCGAGACGTGCATCAAGCGATGCAGCCAATATTCAACTAAGCTTGCCAAAACGAACGCGATCGTAAAACAGACAAGTCCCACACCCACGTTTACTAGCACCGCAATTGCTCCTTCAACACTGGTTGACCACTCTCAACATTGTGCCACCGTCTTTAAACAGAGAATAGGTAGAGGCTGAAAGATGTGGCACGATCGAGAACATAACTACTTTTAAGTCAAAACATCATGATTCAGCGATTATTGATGATTGGATTGAGCGCGATCGTCTTCTGGACAAGCTCAGTGACCCATCCCGTCTTTGCCGCCGACTTGAGCAACGGGGTTAATGTGTTCACGGTTCAGTGTGCGGGGTGTCATGCTCATGGTGGCAATATTGTCCGACGCAACAAAACGCTGACCCTGAAGGCACTCCAGAAAAATGGCTATGTAACCGAGGCAGCGATCGCCGAACTCGTCACTAACGGCAAAAATAATATGTCTGCCTACAAAGATCGTCTCAGCCAAGCGCAGATTCAGGATGTATCTGCTTACGTGCTAGAGCAGGCAAAAAAAGGCTGGAAATGAAGTCTAAACCTAAATTCAACAGAGGCGAGAAAAATGGCTGACCAAGTTGTGCAGTGGCTCAACGAGATTAAAGAACTCAAACAAAAATTACACGCAGCCCAAGAGGCACAGGAATCCGCAAACGCCAGCGCTGACAATTGGCGGAAACTCTATGAGACAGAAGCCCAGCAGCGACGCACCGAAGCTCTGTTGACACGACAAACGATCGAGGCTCTCAAAGCTGAAATTGTTCAACTTCAAAGCCTTCCTCAAAGCTCATCAGACGGATTGATCCCTCAACCCACTCCAGAGCGTTCGATCGAGACACTCACCACAGTTGACGAACTCAAAGCCAGATTGCTCGACTTGTGGACAGAGCACGATCGACTGGCTCAAGACCTCAAAGCTGAACAAGCCAGCCACGCGCAAACTCGCAAAAACTTGACCACCGCCCTAGGCGATACGGTGGACTTGCTGACGAAAGTAAGAGAACAAAAGGGCAACTAAAATCCCATCGCCGTTGCGACAGATTCTAAATCTGGTGCAATGCCCTGTCGAAACTGATTTTGACTGTGTTTGATGGCAGTGTCAGGATCTTTCAGCCCATTGCCTGTCAGAACACAAACTACCGTCGCCCCAGTCGGTACTTGATCTTTCACCTTTAGCAACCCGGCAACAGAGGCAGCGCTGGCAGGTTCGCAAAAGATCCCTTCTCCAGACGCTAGAAGACGATATGCGTTTAAAATCTCTTCATCGGTGACCGCATTAAATTCACCCTTGCTCGAATCTTGAACGGCGATCGCTTTCTCCCAATTAGCAGGGTTACCGATCCGAATGGCGGTTGCCAGGGTTTCAGGATGACTGAAAATATGCCCACTCACCAGAGGAGCCGCCCCCGCCGCTTGAAATCCCATCATTTTCGGGAGTTTGGTTGAGCGTCCTTCTTGGTGATATTGGCAGAATCCCATCCAATAGGCGCTAATGTTGCCAGCATTGCCCACTGGGATGCACAGCCAGTCAGGAGCGTCGCCCAACACATCCACTACTTCAAAGGCAGCCGTTTTTTGACCCTCAAGGCGATAGGGGTTGAGCGAATTAACTAACGTCACAGGATAGTTTTGCGACATCTCGCGCACGATTTCTAACGCTCGGTCGAAGTTTCCTTGAATCGCCAAAACTTCTGCTCCATAAAGCAAGGCTTGAGCCAGTTTACCCAATGCCACATAGCCATCAGGGATCAGCACAAACGCCCGCATTCCTCCGCGACGAGCATAGGCAGCCGCAGCCGCCGACGTATTGCCCGTGCTGGCACAAATCACCGCGTCTGCCCCCGCTTCTTTGGCTTTAGAAATCGCCATCGTCATGCCGCGATCTTTGAAGCTGCCCGTCGGGTTGAGACCGTCATATTTCACAAACACCTTCACCTGCCGACCAATTTGAGCCGCGATCGCGGGTGCCGGAATCAAAGGCGTATTGCCTTCATGCAGTGTGATCACAGGCGTTTTATCGGTCACAGGCAGATAGCGCCGATAGCCCTCAATCAAGCCGCGCCAGTTCTGAACTTTGGGCATTGTCTCAGAGAGGGGATCATCTTGAATGGACAGACTTAAGGTCACAGGGTTGAATATTTGAATGCGACAAGTATTAGATCTTAGTCTACTACAGAGGACTACAGAGGTCAGACTGCCCTATCTCGCAAAGGAACTTAGAAAACCCTCTGCCAGTCAATCAAAATGAACCACTTCACACAACGTCGTGTAAAGTTTAGGTTAAGATAAGTCTCGGTGTGAGTACAAATTCCTAAAGACCTATGACAACGACCCATTCAAACAGTCAGTCTAGTAACACCGCAGTGTGTGAGCATCCCCAAAACCATTCCAGCGTCTCTGATCACGAGTGGGCGCGATCGCTCGAAAAAATGAAAGCCCTTTATCAAGCAGATCAGCAAACAAAGTTTCTCAATCTTCATGCCGAAACCGAGTCTCTACTGCATCGGCTACAAAGTCTTAAGCAACAGC
Source organism: Leptolyngbyales cyanobacterium (assembly GCA_038231055.1). Lineage (GTDB taxonomy): Bacteria > Cyanobacteriota > Cyanobacteriia > Leptolyngbyales > Leptolyngbyaceae > Phormidesmis_A. Next base: position 15 of record JBBRMC010000007.1, on the reverse strand, counting down.
GCCAAGCAATCAGCG
>JBBRMC010000006.1:0-23781 GCA_038231055.1 Leptolyngbyales cyanobacterium | reverse complement strand
GGGTCTGACCACTTGATCGTGTCTAGAAACTCTCGAAACCAATGGGCAGAGATGACAAACCCAGGAACGACGGGATATCCTTTCTGCGCTAGATAGCTCAGGTGAAGGGTGTGATCGCCGACGTGCGGGTGCTGATTTGATTGGATCTGGTCGAGCCAGTAAAGGTTGTCCACAATCCAGAATGAGCAAACGATAATCTGATTGATTCTAAAACACTGATCCCCTTTCTTTGAGATTGCTCAAGATTGAATGAATAATTCAGAAAGATTTGGGGGCACGTTAACCAGGTCTTCAGTGGTTAAGCGTCGATGTTGGCTCCTGTGCGATCGTTTCTCAATCTCTTTCTCCAATCGGCTTGTCCGCTCTGTCAGCGTGCGACCCCGACTGAATTTTGCGCCAACTGCACACGCCAGCTTCAGCGCCATAAACTCCCAGATCCCATCCGGTTTTGGCAAGAACAACCTGCTGTGTTTGCTTGGGGGTGGTATGGCGGAAATGTCAAGCAAGCGATCGGGCAGCTTAAATATGACCATCAATCCCAGATTGCTCGCCCTTTAGGGCAGTGGTTAGCCCAAGCTTGGTTAGACGCTGCCCTCGATCGTTCTCCGGTGATTGTGGTGCCCATTCCAATGCACGGTGAGAAGCAAAAGCAGCGAGGCTACAATCAGGCAGAATTGATTGCCCAAAGCTTTTGTCACGTTACAGGTCATTCGATGCAGGTAAATGGGTTAGAGCGAGTTCGATCGACTCAGGCGCAATTTAATCTCTCTGCCGCTCAACGAGAACAAAATTTACTTCAAGCGTTCAAGGTTGGCAAAGCCTTTCAAAACAAGCGACCTTCCCATCCCGTGCTGTTGCTCGATGATATTTATACAACAGGGGCAACGATCAAAGCGACGACTCGTGTTCTACATCAGCAAGGAATTCGAGTAAGGGGAGTCGCGATCGTCGCCAAAGCGAGACTGTGGAAAGACGAAGCAACCGATTAGCAGGGACGAGCGATCGAGGGCGGTGGAAACTCAGATGCTCCAAATATCGGGCTGGGATCTAACCCTGTGATCTGTTGAAATGTTTCAGGTGTAAGGCTGCTGGAAATGGAGTGAGCATCCCATTTTTTTAAGCGATCGTGAGCTTGCTGCAAAAATAAAATGCCTGTTTGCATCGGCACATTCACCCAACTATCTACTAGAGTTTCTGCCAGCGCTAATTCAATCAACGGCATCGCATACGTTTGCAACAACTCGTCTAAATAGCCAGCAAATGCCTCAACATCGTCTCCGGCTAGCTGATAGCTGCTGACAATATGTTTGACTCGCTGCTGATTGATTTGCTCCTCAGGGGTCATTCAAACTCCGGTTAAATCTGTTGTCGATCGATGGGCTTTAATTCACTTATTAACCCGGCAATCATTGAGATTGCATCTCATACTTTACGTCGTTTCAATCAGCTTGTGCCCCCTAAATCCCCCATTCTGGGGGACTTTGAGTTAGACAGAGTTATAGGTTCAAGCTTGTTTTCCCGTTCAAAGTCCCCCAATTTTGGGGGATTTAGGGGGCGAAAGAGTTCTGCAACGACCGATCAATCATTGCTAGATTAATAAGACTATTTTTAAGATATAACATGCCCACCAAACCACTTCAGCGAGGATTTTGACCTGCATTTCTCAGGTTTGCTGAAATTTTGTACTGGGTTAAGAATCCCTCATTCCGGGCATTTCTCCGCCCTGAACTAAAGTTCGAGCGGGTTATCAGGTTGACTCAGAAGACTGCAAGATGTCAGTTTGTTGACACGATCGAGATGACAAGTGCCTCAACTTATGAGATAACCCAACTCATACCCTTTTGCCTTCAAACCTCTATGGATCTCAAAGCGCTGATTCGTGAAATCCCAGATTTCCCCAAACCCGGCATTTCGTTCAAAGACATTACGACGCTGTTGAGAAACCCGGAGGGGCTAACTTACACGATCGATATTCTAGCTGAAAAGTGCTCAGATCTGGCTCCTGACTACATTGTTGGCATGGAGTCTCGCGGCTTTATTTTTGGCGCACCTTTGGCTTGCAAAATGGGACTTGGCTTCATCCCCGTTCGCAAACCTGGCAAACTTCCTGGTGCCGTTCACTCGATCGAATATCAATTGGAATACGGCACAGACTGCTTAGAAATTCATCAAGACGCGCTGCACTCTGGTTCACGCATTTTGATAGTGGATGACCTGATCGCGACTGGAGGAACCGCCGGAGCAACCGCCCGATTGATTCAGAAAACCGGATGCGAATTAGTCGGATGTGCATTTGTGATCGAGCTAAAAGATCTCAACGGGCGGCAGCAACTTCCCGACGTGCCCATCATTACGCTAGTTGAGTATTAGGATATTAGGAGATCTCCCTGACCCGTGACCCAAACATGACTCTATCTGCTCGTGGACGACTGCGATCGAGTTGGGATCGCTTCACCGACGCAATCACCAGCGAAACGACTGTATTTGTAGCAAAGCGGCTGCTGCAAGCTCTGCTGACGTTGCTGTTGGCATCGGCTCTGAGTTTCTTTATCATCCAACTCTCGCCGGGTGACTATCTCGACACGCTGAGAGAAAATCCCAAGATTTCACCTGAACGCATTGAGCAACTCAGGCAGCAGTTTGGCTTAGATAAATCTTGGATCGAGCAATACTTTCTGTGGCTGTCACGGATTGTCACCCAGGGCGATTTTGGCACGAGTTTTGCCTACAATCGATCGGTGTTGTCGCTTCTGCTAGAACGGGTTCCGGCAACGCTGCTGATTGCGCTCTCGTCTCTGATCGTGACTTGGGCGGTCGCCATTCCAATGGGCATTGCTGCTGCAATTTATCAACAGCGTTGGGTCGATCGAGCGCTGCAAGTCTTAAGCTACACCGGGCAGGGATTTCCGAGCCTGATTACAGCTCTGCTGCTGCTGATTTTGGCGCAAAATACGTCACCGCTTTTCCCAGTTGGGGATATGACCAGCATTGACCATGCGGATCTGTCGCTTTTGGGAAAAATCCTTGATGTCGGTTGGCACATGATTTTGCCCACGATCGCCCTCAGCGTTACAAGCTTTGCTGGATTGCAGCGCATCATGCGGGGACAACTCCTCGACGTGTTGCGCCAAGACTACATTCAAACCGCACGAGCCAAAGGGCTGCCTGAAAATCGAGTCATCTACGTCCACGCTCTGAGAAATGCGATTAACCCAATCATCACGCTCATCGGCTTTGAGTTCGCCAGTCTATTAAGCGGAGCCTTCATCGCTGAGTTTTTCTTTAACTGGCCCGGGTTAGGACGATTGATTTTGCAAGCTGTCCAGGTTCAAGATTTGTACTTAGTAATGGCAAGTCTGATGATGGGTGCAGTGATGCTAATTTTAGGCAATTTAATCGCCGATCTGCTGCTAAAAGCGGTTGACCCTCGAATCAACTTGGCGGATATTAACTGAATTTATGCTGTCTGTAACCTATTACTTGATCCGCTCCAAAATGGATGGCAGCTACCTTGCTGCCTACCCCAACCGGGACGATCGTGATCAGGCTCGATCGCCTCAAAACGGCTACGTCCTTGTATTTCGAGAACATTTTGATGCACTGAGCTATTTGAATAAACACGCCGGAGAGGTGAGCGATCGTTTCTCAGTCGAAACCATTCCTGGAACACAGCTTACAAGTGTGCTCGATCGCTGGGGCTTTAAAGGCTTTGGAATCGTAGAAGACCCACTTTTACCACGAGTAGAATTTATGTCAAAAAGATAGTAATTGCGATTGCATCCATCATTTGACAGATAATTTAGCTGAATAAAAACCGCAAAACGTCACTCCAGATACAGACGCGGTGAAGTCAGAAATTGTGGGTAGATAGACGCAGACTAAATTTGAATTTATCGCAAAAATCTAGCTTCTAATTTGGAGGAAGTTTGTATGAAGTCTATTTTATCGACTGTCCGTTCTATCCTAACCACCTGTCTCTGTGCAATCTTGATGTTTTCCCTCGCGATGCCCACTCAAATGGCTTCTGCGTTGCCAACTAAAGATCAACCGATGAAAAACGAAGCGAGTGACACCGCCAAAAAATATGAGCGCACTGCTAAAGATGCGATCGACCAGGGTGGTCCTCAAGGTCTCAAAGAGATTAGGAATCGATCAAAAGACGGCGCACTTAACGCAGTTCAAGGCACTGCTGGCATTGAAAACATGAAGCGTCCTTCTAATTCTCAGGGCACAGGTTCGATCGAGGAAACGTTGAAGAAATCTCTTGAGAAAGCTGAGGGTAAAGCAGGCGATGCAGTCGAGTCTGCAAGAGATTCTATGCGTTAATCGACTTTAAGTTAAGCAGGATTAGTTTCAAAGTTTAGGGACAGGTGTTGAATCTGCCCCTATTTTTGTTGATCACTACTTTTCAACTCGAACTGCAATCACGCTACTCGTAAAATTGTAGGCAGGTCCATCTAGCTCGATCGAGGTGCCGACCTTAACTTTTTCGCCCCCCAAAACAGGACCGTCTTTGGTCATCTGGGCTTTGCTAGTTAGCGTCAAGATCATATCGTTGACAAACGCCACCTCAACCCGTGGATCAGCTATCGATTTCACAGAGCCATCGGGTTGCGGTACCAGCGTATTGCGAGGCAAGAATTTCACCGCCTTGAGCGTAGCTTCTCCAGACGGCTGCTTGCGGACAATAATACTGGTTTTGTCACCCTCTTTGATCAAACTTTTGGGGTCGCTGGCACTCAGCCCTCGAACGACCACATCGACCTCGATCGGCTTAGGTGCAGAAAGTTGGGCAACTGAGCCAGAGCTTCCTGGGAAGAAGAAGATACCAAAAATCACCATCAAAATGACGAGTCCTGCCCCGACATCAAGAATACTAACCTTGCCGAATAATCGACCTTGAGAGTCTAGAAGAGCCATAAATACTAATACCAGTTGCGTTGTGAGAGAAGGAAGCTAGCCTTAAAAAAGGCGCTGAATTTCGCCTATACGGTAGTGAGTTATAGCACGCTACCGACTGCGAAAATCCTAAATTCTGGAGTTTGTTAAAGGAACTCTGCGAACGTTTGACTCCCAACACTACCATGACCGTTGGAGACGGGGAACTGATTCCTCACCGACCCTCAAAAAAGTTGAATCAGGGAACTTTAGACCAGACTGCAACCAATTTTTGTCAACGAGCGTCTCATGTTTAGACAGGTTGCTCTTGAGTTGGTCTAAGCGCATCACACTCTTCCCTAATCTGAACTCACAGTCTTATGGTTAATCAACTTCAACGATCGTATCGTCGCTGGTTTTATCCGCTCATTTCTCTCGTAGTTGCCCTCAGCATTTGGATTGGTCAACCGCTCGCTTCTCAAGCCTTTTCTTGGGCAGATCTACTTCTGCGAGGCATTCAAGTAGTGCAGTTATCTAACCTCAACGATCGCCAAGAAATCGCCCTTGGTCAGCAAATCAACGACGAAATCATCGGGAGTCAAGTTAGACTTTTCCGCGACTCTAGAGTCACAAACTATGTAAATCAGATTGGTCAACGGCTTGCCGCTCGGAGCGATCGTCCTAATCTTCGCTACACGTTTCAGGTGGTAGATGACAACAGCATTAACGCCTTTGCAACGATGGGCGGCTATGTCTACGTCAATAGGGGCTTACTAAGAGCTGCTGATAACGAGGCGCAACTCGCTAGCGTCATGAGTCATGAAATTGGTCACATCGCGGCTCGTCATGCCATCAAACAAATGCGAGAAAAGTCGGTCGCTCAAGGGTTATTGGGTGCCGCAGGACTCGATCGCAGCACTGCCGTCAATCTGGGGGTTCAACTTGCCTTAGATCTCCCCAACAGCCGCAAAGACGAATATGAAGCTGATCAGAAAGGGTTAGTCACATTGGGTCGAGCGGGATATGCTCAATCGCAAATGGCTGCCTTCATGCAAAAACTGGTGACAGGTAAAGCGTCAGCACCGACTTTTTTAAGCAATCACCCCGCCGCCGCCGATCGAGTTGTGCGATTACGTCAACTCGCTCAACAAAACCCCACCACTGGCACCGATGGTTTAAACAGTGCAGACTATCGTGCCAAAGTTCAGGGAGTCTGATACGCACATCTGTCGCCCATGACGGGGTATGGTCAGATCCATGCCCCACTTCTCTAAACTTCACAAAACGAGCCAGTCTACAGATGTAGAGCGTGTCTACGCGACATGACTCGACTCGCCTCAATTTGAATGGTCACTTCTTCGAGCATTAAAGTCCGCACAGATTGCGTGTAGACATTCACCTGATAGACTTTGCCATTATCGACATCCAACCCTGTTAGCCAACCGCTCTTAGGGTGATAAGCACCCGTGTCGATACCCAGCCAACCCGGTCCTTTAGCAATTGCCCCCGGAGTCACCCCCGGAAACGTGAACGTGATCGTGTGCCCCGTGACAATCAACTTATCGGCAAAATAAGGCTGAGGGCTGTTGTGAAACTCTTCTCGAATCCAGCAGAATTCATGAGAGGTTTGTTGGTCTATGGGTAAATCAGGGTGAACGCCCGCATGAACCAGCCACAGATCGCCTAAGTCAAGATAGATCGGCAACGATCGCATCCATTCAAGGTGTTCTAGCAAAACGCCAGAATCGCCATAGCTGGCAATCGTCGATCGCCCGCCGCTTTGCAGCCAAGCCTGTAGCGCTGGAGAGAAAATTTGTCCGTCGGGAAACGACTCGATTAATAGCTGCTCATGATTGCCGAGTAAACATTGATACGAGCTTTCTTTAACAAACTCGACGACTTGAGCGCTTTGAGGACCCCGATCAATCAGATCGCCCAGAAAATAGACCTGATCAGTCGAGCCGGGCGCAATCTCGTCTAGCAGAGTCATTAGCCCTTTGTAGTGACCATGAATATCACCAATCACGATGCGACGGGGAGGAGTGAGGGTCATGCGATCGCCTTTCTTGAAAAAGAGGGAACGTTTGGAAGGAACAACACCGGAATTACGGAGTCGATTTTCCTAACTTTTGGGTAGCCGCTTAGTAAGTGTCACTCGTCAAATCTACTGCTGAAGCGTCATTTGGCTATGAACCTTGTTACCCAAGTCGATTATGCCCTGATAGTCTCTGCTACTTACGGTTCAAGAGCTAAAAAACATTAGAAATCTTTGAAAGCTTCATCTTCCTAAAGCTCGTAAAAACTGTTGCAGGCTCGAAATGAGACTTTGTTTGGGGGCTTGATCTCCTAGAGCTTGGGCAAAGATCTCATCTAGTTTCTCTGAGTCAGGTCGTTCACGCTCTTCGGCGATCGCCCGATAAACCCCGTCAGTCTGAAGCCAAACCTGCCACGATGATGGATAGAAGCGCGTCAAAGCGGTTTGGTCATCTAGAGGACGCAGATAGTAGCACGGCTCAACGGTGCTGAGAAAGCGCTCGCGCAGTTTTCGCCCTGCGTAGCCAATGCCGATCGTTGCCACATCTTCTAACCGAGGGTTGAGCAGCACAACCGGACGGTCTCCTGCGGCGTTGCAAATCTGCTCGACGGGGGCGACTTCTACGGCACCTGGGGCAATAAACAGATAGAGCTGATCCGCTGGGTCGATATGCTCTTCAACCGATGTGGTTTGTCGCGACCCTGCTACGTCTAGACTACGAATCTGAAAGGGCACATCCCCCCAATCTCGTTTTGCCAAGGCTGCGGTTCCGGCATCGGTAAAAAAAACTTTGAGACCTGCACCCAATTCTGCAAATGTAGGGACAAACTTTTCTGCTACAGGCAATGGTTTGAGTTCGGGAAACAGTAGCTCGACTTGCAGCCGGGTGTAGCCTGCCGCGATCGCCGCTTGAGTAGCCGTCTGAGCTTGAGCGATCGCGTCGTCGAGAGTTGAAGGAAGTTGAGGCATTACAAAAAGTCAGGAATTGCGAATTGAACCAATAAAACAGACTTCTCTCGACAAAGAACGATTAAATGGTGGAGTGATCTGCTTCTTCTTACACTACTACACCCTATCCTTATGCTGAGTTCAACTAGAGAACTGTTAGAGACAGCCCAGCGAAATATTTATGCGATCGGAGCCTTTAATGTCTATAACCTCGAGGGGGTAAAGGCAGTCATCGGCGCGGCAGAGGCAGAACAAAGTCCGGCAATGCTGCAATTGCATCCAAGTGCGCTGGTTTATGGAGGCGTTCCTCTAGTGGCGCTGTGTTTGGAGGCGGCACGATCGTCCATTGCACCCATCTCCGTTCACCTCGATCACAGCACCTCTGCTGACGATATTCGCATGGCGCTAGATGCGGGCATAGTGTCGATTATGGCGGACGGGTCTCACTTGCCCTATGAGCAAAATCGAGCGTTTACGAAAAAGATGACGGAATGGGCGCACGAAAAGGGAGCGATCGTCGAGGCAGAAATCGGCAGAATTAGCGGCACTGAAGATGGTCTGAGCGTCGCTGAAAAAGAAGCCAAGATGACAGATCCCGACCAGGCAGTGGAGTTTATCAAAGCAACTAATGTCGATGCTTTAGCGGTGACGATCGGCAACGTTCATGGAGAATATAAAAGCGAACCTCGCCTAGATTTTGCTCGACTCGAAAAAATTCGTCACCTCGTAGATGTGCCTCTGGTGCTGCACGGCGCATCGGGACTGCCAGAATTTATGATTAGCCGCTCGATCGAGTTGGGTGTCTGCAAGTTCAACGTCAACACTGAGGTGCGACAAGCTTACCTGCAAACTCTCAAAGACGGACTCTGTTCGTCATCCCTCAAAGACTTGCTGGACTCAATGGGAGCCACGATCGAGTCAATGCAGTCTGTCATTGTCGAAAAACTACGGGTGTTTGGATCATCTGGAAAAGCCTATCTTCATCAATCACCCTACGCGGAGATGCTGGCAGCCCCCCGACATGATTAAAGTTGACTAACCCGCCGCTTATAGTGAACTTCATTAAGCAGGAAGGTTTTCTACTATGTAGCTATGACTCCGAATCAGACGTTAACAAACTACATCAACGGCGAGTGGTGTGATGCAAACGCCACCGAGTTTCTCACGATTTTTAACCCTGCTACAGCAGAGGTTTTGGGCAAAGTGCCGCTTTCTCCAGCTAGTGAAGTCGATCGGGCGGCTCAGGCGGCGGCGGATGCTTTTAAAACGTGGCGACGAGTTCCGGCAACCGATCGCGTGCAGTATTTGTTTAAGCTCAAAGTCTTATTAGACGAGCATTTTGAAGAGATCTCTCAAACGATCACGCAGGAGTGCGGCAAGACGCTAGCCGAGGCAAAAGGTGAAATGCGACGGGCGATCGAGAACGTCGAAGTCGCCTGTGGCATTCCGATTTTAATGCAGGGCTACAACTCTGAAGACATCGCCAGAGGCATCGACGAAATGATGATTCGTCAACCCCTCGGAGTCACGGCGATGATCACTCCCTTCAACTTTCCAGGCATGATTTCGTTTTGGTTTATGCCCTATGCGATCGCCTGTGGCAACACTTGCATTGTCAAACCGTCTGAGCGGGTGCCCTTGACGATGCAAAAAGTGTTTCGGCTATTGGAGCAAACAGGTTTACCGAACGGCGTAGTCAATTTAGTCAACGGTTCCAAAGCAGTCGTCGATGCCATTCTAGAGCATCCTGCCATTCGCTCAGTGAGTTTTGTCGGCTCAACTCCGGTGGCGAAGTATGTCTACACGCAGGCAGCCGCTCACGGCAAGCGCTCACAGTGTCAAGGTGGCGCAAAAAATCCGGTGATCGTCTTGCCCGATGCCGACATTGACCTGACGACCCGAATCATGGCAGATAGCGCGTTTGGCTGCGCGGGACAGCGATGTTTAGCGGCTTCGGTGGCAATCACGATCGGAGATGCCCAAAAACCATTTACCGACGCGATCGCAGACGCGGCTCGATCGCGCAAAGTCGGCTATGGCTTAGATTCGGGCACTCAAATGGGACCTGTGATCACCGCTCAAAGCAAAGCCAGAATCGAAGGTTTAATCCAGCAAGGTGAAGCGGAAGGCGCGACGGTGTTAGTCGATGGACGGCAACCTAAGATTTTGGGGTACGAGAGTGGCTATTTTGTGCGTCCGACGGTTTTGCAAGACGTGAATCCGGCAGGAGAAATTGCGCGGACTGAGATTTTTGGTCCCGTGTTGAGTTTGATTCATTTCAAGACGATCGACGAAGCGATCGCCTTGATCAACGGGGGGCAGTACGGCAACATGGCGTGTCTTTTCACCTCTAGCGGTGCGGCGGCTCGAAAGTTTCGATATGAAGCCGAAGCTGGCAATATTGGCATTAACATCGGCGTAGCTGCCCCGATGGCATTCTTTCCATTTAGTGGTTGGAAGGAGAGCTTTTTTGGCGACCTACACGGGCAGGGGCATCACGCGATCGAGTTCTTCACGCAAACCAAAGTGGTGATCGAGCGCTGGCAAGATTGGACGAGGCAATTTTAGACAAAAATCAGGGAATTCTGTGACGAATTGTTTAAGAGATTTGGACGTTATGCCAATTGGAGAACCGGATTTTATTCTCTATGCTCAACATGGGTGGGCAGATGATTATCAAGCGATCGAGATTCTTGCTAAAAGTGTAGTGACCGAAAAGACTGAAATTATCGCCCCAGATTTAGGCTACGTTCAAACCTGGCTCAGAATTGACAGATTAATTCAAACCGTTGAGAACGTTGTTTCTGAAAACCTTGCACGACATCCAAATGTCCCCATTCGCATCATCGGTCATTCAATGGGTGGGTTGATCTGGTTAGAAGTGTTAAACCGCCATCCTGAATGGTGGTCATTGATTGACTCTTTAGTTTTGGTTGCATCCTCGATCGGCGGCGCACATCTAGCCCGAATGTTTGATCCGCTCGGTTTGGGCATTGGCATCGCTAAAGATCTGGGAATAAACCGGAGAGCGATCGCTGAAAAAGTTGCTGCAACAATTCCCTCATTGGTGATTGCTGGCGATATCAATGGAGGAAGTGACGGTACAATCACAGTCGGGTCGACTAGGTTTCGCTTTGCCCAATTTGTTTACTTACCAGGGCTTTCTCACGAAGTTTTGAGAAATCATCCATCTGTAGCTACAGCAATTCGTAGGTTTTGGGAGAAAAGGGAACCATTGCCTGATTTCGACTCTGAAATCGATGCCTTGATTCAACAGCTTCAGGTGATTCCAGGAATGACTGATGCTCATCAACGAGATTTTTACAGAGCAGCAATATTTCTAGAGCATAGGAGCGGTGCGACGATTCGGACTTGGAAAAACCCTCTAGGGGTCGATCATGTTTTTGTGGTCTGTCCAAAGGGGCAGTGTCTCTACGGAGGATTTGTGGGCTGGGCACATTCCCAAGCGTTACGTCGTGTTCTTGAGACGATGCAGAAGGATTGCCGCTTAGACTAAATTGAAATCTGAGAAAGTCTTAGGAGGTTAGTATGAGTCCTCTATTGGAGCAGATTTTACAAGAAATCGAGCAGCTTAGCCCTGATGAGCAGAAGCAGTTATCTGAGCGGTTGACAGAACGAGTCAAGTCTTCTGAGGTCGTGAGTCAGCCGAAACGGAGTTGGCAAGAGTTGAGGGGAATTGCGCCAAACATTCTAGGGGGAAGGGATGCTCAAGAATGGATCAATGAGCTACGGAACGAGTGGGAGGAGCGGGAAACGAGAATGCGGGAGAATCAATGAAGGTTGGAGAGGCTTTACGGGGCTTAAATCGGCTCTTCTTAGATTCTAGTCCTGTCATCTACTACATTGACGCAAATCCTGAATATTTGAGGGTGATGGACAGCATTTTTGAGGGTTTAAACTCAAAACAGATTCGGGCTGTGACCTCTCCAGTAACTTTGGCAGAATGTTTGGTCTTACCCATTCGTCAGGACAACCCCGAAAAACAGCAGGTCTTTGTTGAGATTCTTACGTCATTAGCAATGGCGGATTTCGTCAAAACGGATGCCGCCATTGCTCAACGGGCAGCAGAAATGCGTGTCAGGTATAACTTAAAGTTGCCAGATGCGTTGCAGATAGCAACTGCGATCGCATCCAACTGTGATGCGTTTTTAACGAATGATGCTCAACTAAACCGAGTGACAGAACTGAGGATGATGGTAATCAGCGAGTTGGAGGTTTGAGGAGATGGTAAACGTTTGTGAACTGATTGAAGCCGAAACCCAGTCACACAACGATAACTCCCAAACCGGATCGAGTCCCTGCAATGAGACTTTAAACTTTTCTTCAGCAATCGCCTATATTCTCCTGGAGCGTCAAATTCTTCTAAATCAAAACTTAAGAGCATTAACTTATCCACACACTCGATCGAGGTAACGACAGGCGTACTATACTATCACGGTGTTTATGCGCGATCGAGCAGTCATGGCAGACGAAAACAAAGAGCAGAGACATCCGCAGTGGAGCAGCGATCGTCAAGTCACCGATGCCCTTCTCAACGGCGAACCAACTGACTACAATCTGGCTGAGTTGGCGCGGCTCAAGATTCGCTACAAAGGCTTTCCGGGAGCGCGAGACATTCAATCAGATTTAGAGAAAGTCTTGAGTCAGTGGCACCTCACCGAAGAGGCGTTATATGAAAAGACGCGTGAAATCCATGCAGTGGCTCAGGTTTATAAGGGTCGTGGGGCAAAGCGAGACGACTGGAGTTAGAGGGGATTAAAAAATGGAATCACAGAAAACCGCAATCATCACAGGTGCTTCATCCGGCGTAGGTCTATATGGGGCAAAATCGCTGATTCAAAAAGGTTGGCACGTGGTCATGGCGTGTCGAGATCTCGAAAAAGCCGCTCGTGTCGCCCAAGAGATCGGGATGCAGCCGGAAAGCTACACGATCATGCCGATTGATTTAGGGTCTCTAGAAAGTGTTCGACAGTTTGTAAAGACGTTTAGGGAAAGCGGCAAATCTTTAGACGCGATCGTGTGCAACGCTGCAATTTATATGCCTCTGATCAAAGAGCCATTGCGAAGTCCTGAAGGATACGAGTTGAGCGTCGCCACCAATCATCTCGGTCACTTTCTCTTATGCAATCTGATGCTAGAGGACTTAAAGCACTCCTCAGATCCGCGACTGGTGATCTTAGGAACCGTAACCCACAACCCCGACGAACTCGGAGGCAAAATTCCGCCCCGTCCTGATTTGGGCAATTTTGAGGGCTTTGAGGCAGGGTTTAAAGAACCTATCTCGATGATCGATGGCAAGAAGTTTGAGCCGGTCAAAGCTTACAAAGACAGCAAAGTGTGTAATGTGCTGACCATGCGAGAGCTACATCGGCGCTACCACGATTCAACAGGGATTACTTTCACGTCTCTCTATCCCGGCTGTGTGGCAGACACCCCACTATTTCGCAATCACTATCCTTTGTTTCAAAAAATCTTTCCGTGGTTTCAGAAAAACATCACGGGGGGATATGTGTCGCAAGAGTTATCAGGAGAACGGGTCGCGATGGTGGTGGCTGACCCCGAATATAAGCAATCTGGCGCTTATTGGAGTTGGGGCAACCGTCAGAAAAAAGAGGGGAAGTCGTTTGTGCAAAAAGTCTCTCCTCAAGCCCGCGACGATGAGAAAGCCGATCGGATGTGGAATCTGAGCGCAAAACTCGTCGGGTTGTCCTAACGATCGTCTATGGGGGCGTTCCTTGGAATGTCCCTACGAGTCAGAAAATAGTCTTAGAGGCTGTTTGAGACGTATAGAAAGGCTCTTCGCTAACGGTGCTGTCCCGCCCGTGATTGGAAATCACAGTCTAACGGTGCGAAGTCCACTGAAGGGACTCAACGCCCATCAGCATTCCCTCTTCAGTCTGTTTCAACAGACTTGGTTAACCCTGTTACCGAAGGCACTTGCGAAGCTACCTGCATTCCGGGGCGGGTGAGTGCAATGAACGATCCGTCTCAAACACTCTCTTAGGGTGAAGTTTGTGCAGGAACTAGACCTGCGGGCGATCGCGTAACTCCAAACGAGGGTTCGGTCAAGCCCATCGCTTCGGGCTGAGGCGAAGTCATCGCATAGGGTGCAAGCACCTGGGCAACCTGCGTCTGTTGCTGCAATTGCTGAGTCGAAGACGTTAACCCACTCAACCCTTTAATCAACTTCCGCAAATCGTCGCGCAGTTGCGGGTCGCCTGTTAACTCGTCTAGATCTGACGTAATTTTTTGAGCGTTTTGAAACGTGGCTCTGGCAGAATCGAGGGTCTGTTGCAAAACTGTGAGATTTGAGGGATTATTGAGCCTGACTGACACATCTCGCAGATTGGTGGAGGCTTGCGCCGCATTGGCAGAAAGCGTTTCTAAGTTTTGGATCAGTTGCCCCTGCTGAATGCGATCGAGGGTCGGACTTAACCGAGTCACGGTTAATCGCAACTGTCTGCTGGTCTGATTGAGATTATCTAGCGTTGAAACCAAGGTGGCTCGATTGGCGCTAATTAAGCTGTTGACCTGCCCGATCGTCAGTCCAAACTGGTCTGCCGCGTTGCTAATCGATTTTGCAGTGCCAGAAAACGTGCGGACTTCTTGTTTGGCTGATTTCACCAAGCCTGTGACTTCTTTACTCAAAATGGCAATCTGAGCAGCGGCATCACTGCTATTTTTGGTTAGCGAGTTGATATTACCTGTAAACTGCGGATCACTATAAACCGTAGCAAACTTGATGCTGGCTCGCACTAGCTCATCGGTGCTGATGCCCAACGTCCCGTTGATGCTAGAGCCTTCACAAAGAATGATTTCTTTATTGCAGTCTCGATCGAGGGGTTTTGCCGCAACCACTCCATCGGGCAAAGGCTTACGAGGCACAATATCCAGCACCGTTTCGCCAAGCAACCCCGACTGATTGATGGTCACCTCTGAGTCACGAGGAATAATTAGATCGGCAGGAGTGATATCGATCTGAATTGCTACGCCATTGGGATTCGGTGAGATGCGGTTAATTCTGCCAACCGTCACCCCGCGATAGCGCACAGGCGAACCTGCTTGAACGCCGCCCGTCGTCGCAAACTCCACAGTGATAGAGAAACTGCGATTGCTAGGATTGAACCCTCGCAGCCAGAGAATTAAACCTCCAAATAGCCCTACACCGCTTAAAATCAGCAGCCCTACTGAGCCTTCTCGAACCATTCGCGATCGCATACGCCTATCCAATCACCTGTATGGGTCCTTCCACGCTACCACTAAAGAACTGACGGATGAGTGGATTGTCTGTGGTGTCAATCTCATGAACTTTGCCCTGCCACTGCACCTTGCCCTGATGGAGAAAGAGGACTCGATCAGCAGTTCGACGAATCGTGCTTTGTTGGTGAGTCACCATCACATAACTCTGACAGCCTCCCTGCACGTTAAGGTGTCGAACCAAGTCTTCGATCACGGTAGAGGCGATCGGGTCAAGCCCTGCCGTTGGCTCATCGTAGAGTAGCATATCAGGCGTGTCCTTGGGGTTGTCGGGGTTTGACATGATGGCGCGCGCAAAGCTGACTCGTTTTCGCATTCCGCCAGAGAGTTCTGAGGGGTAGCGATCGCTGATGCCTGATAAGCCGACCATTTCTAGGCGTTGCGTGACGAGTTCGCGAATCCGATGACGAGAAAGACGCGATCGCTGATAGAGCGAAAATCCAACGTTTTCATCAACCGTCAGCGAGTCAAAGAGAGCCGCTTGCTGAAACACCATACTGATATTGATCGGATCGGCTACATCTTCGATCAACCCCCGCCGCCGTTGTCCCCCAACATAGACTTCTCCTGCATCGGGAGCCAACAATCCGGCAATGATCCTCAGCACAGTAGATTTGCCTGTGCCTGAGGGTCCAATAATAGCAAGGGCTTCTCCTTGATAAATAGACAGGTCAGCGTGATCTAGGACAACATTTTGCCCAAAAGTCTTACAAACTCCTCTCAGTTCGATCAACGGTTCGCTCATTCGTTTGAGAATTAGACCACAGAGTTGAGAAAAATTGGGAACAGGCGGTCAGACAATTCAGGTCTTGAAACTAGAAATCACTCGATCGAGGTCATGATTTCTATAATCAGCTCTTATGACTCTATCAGAATCCTTCTTCTTCTTCCTTTTCTCGAAGTGAAATCGATCATCTCCGTTCTCCTCTCCCTCCTTTCCTATTGTCAATTAGGAATGAGAAACTTGAGTTATCCTGCTGTCAAAGGCAAGTAATTTCTCTAAAATTCTCGTCAGCCTTTTCTTCCGTTCCGAGCATAGAGCACTAATGACAACCAACCGTTTACTTAAGCAGGCAATGCGGACAATCAGGCAAGAGTCTCGCCAGTTGGCTCCAATTTGGCTAGGGCAGTGGTTTAAGTGGTTGGCTCCAGGTTTGTTTGTCAAGCGCTGGATGATAATCAGTGCTGGAGGAGTGCTGCTGGTTAGTTTGGGGCTGGCGATTTGGGTGAAACTGACTCCGATCTTTTATTTGCTACAGTTTGCCGCCGATTTATTAGAGACGTTAAGCCGTCTTTTGCCAAGCTATGTGAGTGGACCCCTCGTCTTAGTGACGGGCGTGCTGCTGGTTATGTGGGGACAAACTCGCACCTTTGGCTCCATTACAAATGTGTTGATGACCGATCGTGACGAAGAATTGGTCGATGTGTTGCTAACAGCGCGGCGCTTGAATCGGGGTCCCAGAATTGTGACGATCGGGGGCGGCACAGGTCTATCTACATTGCTGAGAGGATTAAAACGATCGAGCGCTAATATTACGGCGATCGTGACGGTGGCAGATGATGGCGGCTCATCAGGGCGGCTGCGGCGGGAGATTGGGGTGTTGCCGCCGGGAGACATTCGCAACTGCATCGCCGCGCTAGCCGACGAAGAGAAATTGCTCACAGAACTGTTTCAATATCGATTTAAAGCCGGAGATGGATTAGTGGGGCACAGCTTCGGCAATTTGTTTCTCACAGTTTTGAGCGACATCACCGGAGATTTTGAACAAGCTATCACCGCCAGTTCTAAAGTTTTGGCGGTGCGAGGACAGGTTTTGCCCGCGACTCTCAGCGACGTGCGCCTCTGGGCAGAGCTTGAAGACGGTCGCCGCATTGAGGGCGAATCGAGCATCACCGAGGCAAACGGCAAGATCGTGAGAATTGGCTGCACGCCGCCCAATCCGCCTGCGTTGCCCAGAGCGTTAGAGGCGTTGCATAAAGCTGATTACATTGTGATCGGTCCAGGGAGTCTCTACACCAGTGTGATTCCTAACCTGTTAGCGCCCGAAATCGCGGCGGCGATCGCTGAGCGTCAAGTTCCGTGCGTGTATGTGTGCAATATCATGACGCAGCCCGGAGAAACCGATGGCTATAGCGTGGCAGACCACATTCGAGCTATCGACCTCGCGTGCGGAAAGCCGTTGTTTGATGCGGTCTTGGTGCAAAAACAACCGCCTTCTGCAAGGGCATTAATTCGCTATGCTGAAGAACAGTCTCATCCGGTGGGTGTCGATCGAGACGCAGTGATCAAACTCGGACGACGGATCATTTGGGCTAACGTGATGCACGAAGATGAAGAAACAGGGTTGGTGCGTCACGATTCGGAACGATTGGCGCAGGTGCTGCTGCGTTGGTATGGGCGGCGATCGCGAGAAACCTAACATCAGACCCAGCGCCTGTTGTCAAAGAACTGTAACAACTTTCTGGACTCTGTAGAATCTCTCATGGTTCTCTAGAGATAGGTGTTGGAGGAACTCAGTATGGCGGGTCAGAAACGGTGGAAATGGTCGGGTCAATTTGGGGCAACCCTGGGAGTGTTGGTCTTGGTGTCGGCAGACTTGCCCATCACAAAATTGGTGGCGGCTCCTACCCAAACCATCCCGTCGCCTCAAGAGGCAGCAGAACAGGCAGAAGGGCTGTCTCCAGCCAAATTGACTCAGGTTGAAGTAGATGATGTGATGCGCGATCGTCTACGGTTTGATCCGCAGTGGCAGCCGATTTTGCAAGCCGTCCGTCAAGATTTGATCGAAGTCAAATGGGGAAATAGCAAACTCACCAATCCGGTTTGGAAGCAATATGGCGCAAAGTCTTATCCCTTATTGGAATATTACGCGCGGTCTCGCGATGCCGTTCGACAGGCGTATGGAATGGCAGGAATTCGTAGTCTAGGCAAGCCTTACACGACGCTTTGGTTGACCAAACAGTTGCAGCGACGAGCCTCCACCCCTGATTTCTATCTACTGACAAGCAAACTGGACACCTTATTGATAGAGTCGGGTTCTGAATCAGAGGATCAAAAAGCCTGGGAGCGAGAATTTGGACTTGATGATCCGCAGGTGCGATCGCAGATGATTCAACTGGCTAAACAGAATTTAGAGCCGGAAAATTCTCCAACTTTCTATAACCAGTTCAATTTTGATTTCTTGGTCAATCTCTTGGGATATGACAAGGTTTTTCCGTCGCGAGGAAATCCAGACAAACCAGTCCCTAACTTGTCTCAATGGACAAAATTTGAACAAATTGCCCGACCAAATCAGAATCAGATTCAGGCAGCGATCGCTTACTACCAAACACTGCCTGCCGCGTCTCGCGAATATTTATTGGTCAACCGTTTAGGAGCCGTTAAAGCAGGTCAGATTTCGCCCATCGCCAAAGCGCTATTCAAATCATTGGCAACCGATAGGCAGTCTCCTGATCGAGTGTGGGCAATTGCAGAACTCGATCGCCACAACGATCCGCAAGGCTCGACGCTGCTGCAACAAATTCTTAACGGAGACTCGCGTCCGCTCTATAGTCTGACCCGCAGTGTCTTTTATGGTTTTGGGGGCGACGATGCCGATCGGGGTGCCCATGCTTACTATCTGTTGGTCGGCATGGCAACGAAATATCCGCAGTCCAAATTCATTCAAGCCTGCCGCGAGTATGGAGATTTGACAGGGCACTCCTACTTTGGGGGTGAATCTCGGAATCAAGCAATGCTCGATCGTAACGCCAAAAAAACTGCCGCCGATCGGGTTCGAGATTGGCAACAGTGGCTAAGCCGCTACCCCAACCATCCGGGGGCGGATGATGCGACTTATTTGTTGGCACACAGCCTGCAAGATCAGGGCGATATCATGGGATCGATGCGCCTCTGGTTAACGATGATGACGAGTGAGATTGGCGATCGTGATGCCCTCTATCTCGCCTATCCCCACGTCAGAACGCTGCTAGATGTCGGACTCTCTGCCGAGCAAATTCAGACCTTATCACAGGAGCCGAGTTATCAAGAGATCGCGCCTCTGCTGCGCTATGCAGTAGCCGTGAAAGCGGCACGATCGCAGGACTATGCTAAAGCGCTGCAAACCTCAGAGAATTTGAGTTTGACGGCAATGCCTGCCAAAGTTCTGGAGAGTTATTACAAAGCAGGTTGGTCATGGTGGACGAATGACAAAACCACCGAAGTGCAGCAAGAAATGCAAACCATGCTCACTGAACAGCGTCAACGCTGGCAGCAACTTCTGACGTTAAAAACAGCCAATACTCCTGATTCTCGCTATCAGTTAGCATCCAACTGGGCAGGAGAAGGTGGCTGGAAAAATGGTTATCTGCCCATCTGGGACGGCTTCAGAACCTATCACTTGCCGACGAGCTACAGCACGAGTACCCGCTATCCAGTTGAGGCAAACGATCGCTGGGACTGCCGTTTTTGGTGGGTCTGTGACCTCTCAAAGCGAGGCGAGTCAGCCGTGCGCCAAGCCTATCAAAGCGGTAGTCAAAACGCAGTCGCTCTATCGCTCTACCAGCAATTATTAGATGACCCTAAAACGCCACCCCAACTGCGAGAGAAAACGCTCTACATGGTGGCAATGACCCTACTCTGGCAATGGGAAAATCATGAACTGAGCGAGACGATTCGCATTCATCCCCCGGCAGGAGTTCCCAAAGGCACACAGCGATTTAACCCAGACACAGGCGAGACTGATCCTGATATTGGCGGAGCCTATCAAACTCGAATTGATGGCATTTTGACCGAGTTACAAGTCAAATTTCCCAATAGTTCTTATGGCGATGATTTGCTGTTTTCGAGCTATTTTCTAAGTGATCAGCCCCGCTATCTTCAACAACTCGTGCAACGATATCCCACTAGCGATCGAGTTGCCGAAGCCCAGTTCCTATTAGCGCATCGAAAATCAAAGTCAGAATGAATTCACTCCGTCTTCTCACTGCTACGGCAACCCGCAAGTTAGGCATTCAACTAGGGCAAACGCTCTCGGCTGGCAGCGTGCTGTTACTCGAAGGTGACTTGGGCAGTGGAAAAACGACCCTCGTTCAAGGCATCGGTGAAGGATTGGGCATTAAAGACTCGATCGAGAGTCCGACCTTCACCTTGATCAACGAATACTTGAACGGACGGATTCCGCTTTATCACCTTGATCTCTATAGACTCAACCTCTCTGAAACTGCCAGCCTCTACCCAGAAATCTACTGGGAAGGAGTCGAGGTTGAGCTAGGAATCGTGGCGATCGAGTGGGCAGAGCGGTTATCTTACAAACCCTCCAACTATTTAGAGATTCGGCTGGAGTACGATCGTGATTCTGGGCGGCAAGCCACCCTCATTTCTGCGGGTGACTTCAACCTAGAATCGATCGTGTCTGCACTGTAGAGCGAACAGAATCAGCCATTTAGATTGAACGATTTTTAGTAGTTGTAGAGGTTGAAACGCCCCAATCCTAAAAACAATCCAGAACGATTATCGCCAGATGGGTAAGCAGTGACTCCATATTGGTAGACACCGCCAAGCGCTGGATTGCGAGACACATTTAGAGCCACTGTTACGGTCTGACCCGGCATGATCGGAGGATTAAACACAAACGTTGCTTCACCAGGGGTTGTTTCTCCCCCGATCGACGCTAAAGGCACCGCCGCACCGCCCGCATAGCTGTCACCCAAAAAGGCATAACTCTGACCCACATTTAGCGAGAGAGTTTCTGTGTTTTTCTCCTGCACTAATTTGATTGCTTGCAGCGAAGCGCCTGCATCTTCAGGCACTCGAACCGTAAACTCGTAACTAGACGGCGTATAAGCATCTGCAAAACTAGCTGCCGTGCGAATGAGACGAGGTGCATGGTCAAAGTAGCTTTGACCTCCCAACTGACCTGCATTTGCAGAGGGGGTGACTACAGAACTAGGAACTAAAATGCCCAGAGCGATCGTGAGCAGACTTGAAGCGACTAAGCGAAACTTGACCTGTGTCATATTTTTAAACATCTTCATTACCCCCGGAAGAAACTTCCTGGTCACCAGTAAGGCGTTCAGTAAATTAGAAGAGTTGAAACCATTGAGCTGAACACCTATTTAATCAATTCTGTCCGTATTTTAGGCTACTGTTTTCCTGCCAATCCAAAAAAGAGAAAAACCTTAATAGCTCTTTTGCATCAAATCGCAATACCTGACCTCGCACGCCTGTGTAGAGGTTGCCGTGGTCATAAGCAATTTGTCAGCCCACGATCGAATCTTGATGCCCGATGCCGGATTCGCCTCTAAATAAATCGGGCAAATTTTCAGCCGTCGCGCCCGTAAAGAATCCATGATAAGAAATATTGATTTTGAATGGACTGGAAGAATCTAGATTATAGGTAGATAGTAGAAAGTAAAGTTGCCTTGTAAACTTTGTATTATGACAAGTGACTTGGTTCGATTTGATGTTTATTGAATAGACTAGATGGGCAGCCATTGCTCTAACCCCTGTTTTGACTCTGCACCTAAAAAACCCCTATGACGCGCGTAGATAACCCTGCACCCAATGACAAACCTCAACCAAAAGAGGAAAATCCCTGGCTTGAAGGACTTAAAACCATTGGACTCAGCGCCCTTTTAGCGATCGGTATTCGTCAATTTGTGGCAGAAGCTCGCTATATTCCTTCTGGCTCAATGTTGCCGACGCTGCAAATCAACGATCGCTTGATCGTAGACAAGCTGAGCTATCGGTTTAACACGCCTCAACGGGGCGATATCGTAGTGTTTTCGCCCACCAGCACCTTGGAGAAGCAAAATTTCCACGATGCGTTTATCAAGCGGGTGATTGGGCTACCGGGCGACAAAGTAGAGGTCAAAGGCGGACGCGTTTTTGTCAATGACCAAGCTCTGAGAGAAAACTACATCGAAGAAGATCCTCAATATCAGTGGGGTCCGCAGACGGTTTCCCCTGGGTCTTATCTGGTGCTGGGTGACAACCGCAATAATAGCTACGACAGCCACTATTGGGGCTTTGTACCCCGCGAGAAAATCATTGGTCGCGCCGTTGTGCGGTTTTGGCCTCCCAATCGAGTGGGAGAAATCACCCCAGAGCCGAGTTACGACAAAAAATAGGTTCTTGTCTGCTCTTTTCTAAGGGCACCAGGTGCGAATGACTCGCCCGACTAGCGGCTTGTCCAGCCAAAAAGTATTGAGCGATCGAGACTTCAAACTCTGACCGTTTACAGTCCACTGAAGCTGCGGATCAAATAACACGAGTTCCGCAGGCTGATTGGCGGCGATCGCGCCCAGTTTTTGCCCCAAACACTCGGCAGGACGGGCGCTAAGGCTCCTCCACAGCTCTAAGGCTGACCATTGTTGAGTCTCTACTAGCGTGTGCCATAGCAAGGGCAGTGCGAGTTCTAGCCCGATCGCTCCGGGTGGCGCTTCTGAAAACGCAACGGTTTTTTCTTCGTAGGTATAGGGTGTGTGGTCGGTGGCGATCGCATCAATCACTCCGTCTCGAACGGCTTGTAAAAGAGCGACTTGATCACCTTGATTTCCTAGCGGTGGCTCTAGCCTCAGATTGGGATCATAACTCTCAATCGATTTTGTGTTTAGCAACAGGTGCATCCACGTCACGCTGGCAGTAATCGGCAAGCCTCGTGCTTTTGCGGCTCGAATCAATTCCACACTCCGCGCGGTCGAAATTCGCATCAGGTGAACGGGTGTCCCGATTTCTTCGACACATTCCAAGAGAGCCGATAGCGCAGTTGTTTCCGACATTGCTGGATCGCCAGGTAAGCCAAATCGAACTGACTCAACCCCTTCGCGAATCACACCATTTCCGACCAGAGATCGATCACACGCCCACAGCGCCAAAGGCTTGTGCAAGGGCTGAAGATATTCCAACAATCGTCTTATGAGGACGAGATTGTTAATCGGCTGTCCGTCTGCAAAGCCAACGACTCCTGACTGTGCCAACTCCGACAATTCGGTCATTTGTTGACCTTTGGCATTGAGCGTTAAAGCTCCCCAACACGAGAGTTTTGAGTTTTGCTTGAACCAGTTGACCGCAGCAGGATTGTCGATCGCAGGTTCTGTATCTGGGAGAATATTTAATCGAGTGAACCCCCCGGCGATCGCCGCTTGACTGAGCGATTCTAGCGTTTCCCGTTCTTCAAACCCCGGTTCTCCAGAATGGCTGTAGAGGTCAACTAGCCCTGACCCCAAAACTAAGCCTTGAGGAGCGTGAATCTGAGCGGTTGAAGGAATCCTCTTAATGTGAGGCTCGATCGCTTGAATCACCCCATCTTCGATCAGGACATCGACCACTCGATCGACCATCGCCACCGGATCGAGAAGACGGACTTGTTGGAGCAGTTCGATCGTCATAACGCTTTTCTAAAGTGCCCCGGCAGCAGTCTTGTCTAAAACGCCTCCCAAGTGCGTCGTGATGTTCATCGCTTGCAAGAGGGGAGCCGCCTCAACCCCACGCGGATAGTCGATCACGCTGACGGCTCCGTTGCCTTGCTTGAAGTTCCAGAAAGACTCGGCACCCACGCCAGCGACGTGACAGAGAATCGCTTTATTGATGGCATCGTGGGCGACCACTAAAACCGTGTAGGGTTTATCAGCCGCATGAGTTGCCGCGCCCTTGAGGATGG
>JBBRMC010000005.1:0-26618 GCA_038231055.1 Leptolyngbyales cyanobacterium | reverse complement strand
CGCTTGGGGATTGATCTCTTAGCGCGCCCAATCTCGCATCGGTTTGTCCTCCAATTCTCAGTCGTGACTTTACTCTCTCACGTTTCTACCCCACAGCCCCCTCACAGCAATCCTTCTACACACTTTTGCGTATTGGATAGGACTCTAGCTCCCGACCGCCTTAGGGCCGGCAGTCGTGTACGCGCCCTCGCGGGTTGTACACCACCGGATTCGGTGAGGCTACATTGTCCCAAGCGCTTCACACCGTCAGGTTACCCTAACTGCATGGCTTGGTAGAGTACTGGTGACAGAACACCAGGTTACGTCCCTGTTATTGGGCGTAACAGCTATTCGTGCGACCTCGTGTCGCAACCCTCACAGAAGCCTGCCTGCGGTTTTCCCGCACAAGCCTCTTCATTTAGTCTTGGGGTCTGAGCAGTAACGGAACAGAAAGTTACACTAAGATCTGTATCATTTGAACCTGCTGAGAATTAGGAGCCTGAAACTCTTGGTATTCCGGTCATGATTTCTGTGCCAAATAGCCTAAAGACTAATTGGTACGTCTCATTGAGACTGAGAGGTGCTTTCTGAAACGTTTATTCCATGAGCATTTCAGCCCTAACGTGAGGTTCTGTTCCGTTACTGCTCAGACCCCTTGAGCATCTTCCGTCTCTCTCATGTAATTCAATTGCAAAATTTACCTACAGAGAAAAAAGAAAATGACAGCTATTTTTTTTGGATCAATCGGCACGATCGCCGATACTTCCGAGCTGCAAAGACAAGCCTTTAATCGAGCTTTTGCGCTCTACAGCTTAGAGTGGCAATGGTCAAGAGAGGAATACAGGAGTCTCTTGGAGAGAAGTGGTGGGAGACAGCGCATTGAAGAATACGCGAAATCAATGGGGCGATCGGTCGATGCCGCCGCTATTCATCGTTCTAAGTCTGAGATTTTTCAAAAGGCTCTACATGAAAAGCCGTTAGTGGCTCGTCCTGGTGTTGTAGATGTGATGCAAAAGGCAAAACAGAACGGACTAAAGCTTGCCCTAGTGACAGGAACTTCAGAACAAAATGTGTTGTCCATGCTTGAGGCACTCCGCAACGAGATTGATGCCAATGATTTTGATCTTGTCCTCAATTCTTCTAAGATAGAGCATCCCAAGCCCGCTAAGGATGCCTACGCAGTTGCGTTGAGGGAATTGAATCAAACGCCAAATGGTTGTGTGGCGATCGAGAACAATGTCGAGGGGTTGGAGTCTGCTAAGGCAGCAGGGCTTGCTTGCATCGCTTTCCCAGATGAAAACACAGCACATCACAATTTCAAGACTGCCGACCTTCAGGTGAGTCGGTTGGACTTTGAACGGGTGCAAAGGTTTCTCTCAGTCAATTCATAGGAATCAAGCATGGATGCTACTTCGCAAAACCTTTCGCCTTTTGGCGTTGAAATCACAGGACTGCAAGTCAGCGATGCAGGAGATCGCGATATTTCTGATCTCAAGCAGTTGCTGGCAGAAAACGGCGTAGTCACCCTTCGGAATCAATCGATCGATGATGCTGGATTCGTTGTCTTTCTGAAGCGGTTGGGTGATCTCATGTTTACCACAGGGGAAAAGCCTGTCCCGCATCAGCCTTGGTTGAATCTTGTGAGCAATGTGGGGCGCGATCGCACCCCTAGAAGCGTTTTTCACACTGATACAAGCTACGTTGCTAAGCCGCCTGCCTACACAGCGCTAAAAGCGGTTTTACTGCCTGAATGTGGGGGCGAAACTCTGTTTTCTAATCAGTATTGTGCGTTTGAAACGTTGCCGACTTCGGTAAAAGAGAAGCTATCAAGCGCGACTGTGCTCCATATTGCCTCTGGCGTGAAGCTAGATACTGCTCAAGAGAGCCAAGCTTGGCATCCCTTATTTCAGCGACATCCTCTTTCGGGAAAGATTGCACTTTTTCTATCGACACCAGAGCGATGTCAAGTGATTCAAGGGTTGAACTTAGCAGAGAGCCAGCGCGCCATTCGTCTGCTCTATAAACACTCAATTCGCCCCCGTAGACTGTATCGGCACGACTGGCAAAACGGCGACATTGTGATTTGGGATAATCGCTGTACGATGCATCGCGCTGATCACTCGAAAGTCATCGGCGATCGCGTGCTTCATCGCGGTCTTGTCGCTAGCGAGATGGGCGATAAAACGTGATGGTTCTGAGTATCTTAAACCATATTTAAGGTTTCGTTTATCTTGAGATAACGTTGCAACCGACCTCAGTGCCCATGTTTCAGACTGAACGTGAGCTAAAAACAAACTGCTCAAATGTGATCAAAAAAACTCGAAATTACCATGAGAAACCTGTTAAGTTATGTAAACGTCAAGCTACTGAGAAAGACTCATGGGTAACGTTCAGGCAACTTTTAGGGCGACAGAAACAGCGTTTCACGTAGAAGGGTACGAGAAGATCGACTTCAGCTTACTTTATGTAGAAGGAGCCTTTGCGATCGAGAATTCTGAGATTGCCGAGAGCTATCGTCAGTTTGGGCGCTGCTTAATGGTGGTTGATGCCACGGTTTATGGTCTATATGGTGAACAGATTCAGCATTATTTTAAGCATCACCAAATCGATCTAAACGTCTTTCCAGTCACGATCAAAGAGACAGACAAAACGCTACGAACGTTTGAGCAAGTTATTGATGCGTTTGCTGACTTCGGGCTGGTGCGCAAAGAGCCAGTGCTGGTCGTGGGTGGCGGTTTGACCACTGATGTCGCTGGTTTTGCCTGTGCCACTTACCGCCGCCGCACGAACTACATCCGAGTCCCAACCACGCTGATTGGATTGATCGATGCCAGTGTAGCCATTAAAGTTGCAGTGAATCACGGCAAGCTGAAAAACCGACTGGGCGCTTATCATGCCTCCCAGAAGGTGATCTTAGACTTCTCTTTTTTGAAGACGCTGCCTGTTGACCAAGTACGAAATGGGATGGCAGAACTAATTAAGATTGCTGTGGTTGCTAATCGCGACATCTTTAGTTTGCTAGAAAAGCATGGTGAGGCATTACTCAAGACTCGATTTGGTTATTTGAATGGCACGCCAGAGCTACGGCAGGTGGCGCATCAGGTTACGTATAACGCAATCAATACGATGCTTGGTCTAGAAGTGCCTAACCTGCACGAGTTGGATCTCGATCGCGTCATTGCCTACGGTCATACTTGGAGTCCGACGCTGGAGCTAACCCCCGATGTGCCGATGTTTCACGGTCACAGTGTCAACATCGATATGGCATTTTCAGCAACGATCGCTCAGCAACGGGGCTATATTTCGATTGTTGATCGTGATCGCATCTTGGGTTTGATGAGTCGAATTGGATTAGCGATCGATAGTCCTTATCTGACTTCTGAACTGCTATGGAAAGCGACGGAATCGATTAGTCGGACACGAGATGGATTAGTCCGTGCAGCCGTGCCGATGCCCATTGGCAGTTGTCATTTTATGAATGATCTCACTCGATCGGATTTGGAGCAATACCTCACAACTCACAAAGAAATTTGCTGCTCCTATCCACGAGGGGGCGACGGAGAAGAGATGTATCTTTCTGCTCATGCTCCAATGAATGCCCCATTTCCAGTCGGAGTGCAGGCATGATGCCAAGACCTGTGACACCAGTGGGAATTTTGGCGGCTAAGTTAGAGTTGCTGAGTCAGCAGATAGGAGCCTTGGAGAGCGTCGATCCTGAGATCAAATCTGAACTACATCAAGCTTGGGAGTTGGCGAGGGGGTTAGATCCCTACATCAGTCGTTGTACAACACCAGAATCACCAGCGTTAGCATCTCTTGTGCAACGCACTCAAACTGAAGACTGGAACCAACGATCGGCAAATGGAGAGACGATACAGACCCTAGAGCAGGAAATGCTATCGGGGCATGTGGAAGGTCAAGTGCTCAAATTTTTTGTGCATTTGACTCAAGCGAAACGTGTGCTAGAAATCGGGATGTTTACCGGATACTCGGCACTGGCGATCGCTGAAGCCCTGCCGCAAGACGGGCAGATTGTTGCCTGTGAAGTTGATCCATTTGCAGCAGCGATCGCCCAAGCGTGTTTTGATCAGTCTCCTGACGGTCACAAAATTCTGGTTAAGGTTGCCCCGGCGCTAGTTACGCTGAGACACTTAGCGGATGCAGATGGGACGTTTGATTTAGTGTTCATTGATGCTGATAAGGCAGGGTATATAGACTATCTAAATATCCTTCTAGAGGGTTCTTTGCTCGCGAAGAATGGCTTGATCTGTGTGGACAACACGTTGATGCAAGGGCAACCCTACCTGAATGGTGAAGTCACAGCAAATGGGACTGCGATCGCGGCTTTCAACCAAGCTGTCGTTGATGATCCTCGCGTCGAACAAGTGTTGCTGCCATTAAGAGACGGTCTAACGCTGATCCGCCGAGTTTAGAGGGAGTGGGGTGGGTTGCGATTTGCTCCACTCACCCTACTAGATTCATCAGATTTACAGCGAGCTTGACAATGGATGTTGACCACACAAATGACAATCGGGTGCAAACTTCTTTGAAAACAGTAGCAACGCTTGCCCTGCTGCTTTTAGTTCTTCCGCTAAACCTTGCGTTAACCGCGATCGCTCTCCTCAGAGCGATTCTAATGAAGCCGTTTCAGCGTCGAACGATCGCAGCTCACCCTAAAACCATCTTGGTCAGCGGGGGTAAAATGACCAAGGCGTTGCAGCTAGCTCGATCGTTTCATCGGGCAGGGCATCGGGTCATTTTAGTGGAATCCCATAAATATTGGTTAACGGGACATCGGTTTTCTTGGGATGTCGATCGGTTTTATACCATTCCCAAGCCTCAAGCAAACGACTATATTGATGCGCTGCTTGAGATTGTGCAGCGAGAAGCTGTTGATGTGTATGTTCCGGTTTGTAGTCCAGTCGCGAGTTACTACGACGCTTTGGCAAAAAAAACGCTTGCAGCCTACTGTGAGATTATGCACGTTGATCGAGCTGAGGTTCAGCAACTGGATAACAAGTACGAATTTTCAGCGATCGCAGCGTCCTTGAATCTCTCTGTTCCCGACTCCTATTGCATTACGGATTCGCAGCAAGTGCTGGACTTTGATTTTTCCAAACACTCCCACAAATATATCCTCAAAAGTATTCCCTATGATTCAGTCAGGCGATTGGATTTGACTCAGCTTCCCTGTAGTAGCCTTGCAGACACTAAGGCATTTATTGAAAATCTGCCTATTTCTGAGCATAATCCTTGGATCATGCAAGCTTTCATTCCAGGGCAGGAATACTGCACCCATAGTACGGTGAGGAATGGAGAATTGCGGATGCATTGTTGCTGTCGATCGTCAGCGTTTCAGATTAACTATGAGATGGTTGAGCATCCGGCGATCGAGGCATGGGTTAGGAAATTTGTAGGGAGTCTGAATCTAACTGGGCAAGTTTCCTTTGATTTTATTGAGGCAGTAGATGGATCGGTCTACGCGATCGAGTGTAATCCCCGCACTCATTCAGCCATTACGATGTTTTACAACCATCCCGATGTCGCAAAGGCTTATTTAGAGCAAGAGCCTTTAGCAACTGCAATCCAGCCCCTAGAATCAAGTCGTCCGACCTATTGGATTTACCACGAAATCTGGCGGTTACTAACGCATTTAGGGTCGCCTGCTCAGGCTTGGCAGCGAGTACAAATTATTGCTAGCGGCAAAGATGCGATCTTTGACTGGGCTGATCCGCTTCCTTTTTTGATGGTTCACCACGTACAGATTCCTTGGCTGCTGCTGAAAAACTTGCGGCAGCTTAAAGGATGGATTCGGATTGATTTTAACATTGGTAAACTCGTCGAACTGGCGGGAGATTGAGCATGGTACTTCGGGTTTTGCACTTGGTGGGTTCTGCGGTCAGTGAGTTTTACTGTGATTTGTCACGGCTCTATGCAAAGGATTGTCTGGAGTCCAATGCGGATGCAGCCCTGTACGAGTTTCATATTGCTTACGTCACGCCCGATCGCCATTGGCGATTTCCTCAATCATTGACGAAAGATGCGATCGCGGCTGCACATCCCATGCCCCTGGCTGCAGCGATTCAAATCCTAACGGCACTCAAACTAGATGTGATGCTGCCCCAAATGTTTTGCGTTCCGGGCATGACGACTTACAGAGCCTTGTTTGATTTGCTCGATATTCCTTATGTGGGCAACCAGCCAGACGTGATGGCGCTGACCGCAAATAAGGCAAAAGCAAAAGCTGTGGTCGCAGCAGCAGGCGTGCAAGTGCCTACAGGAGAGCTACTTCGCCTCGGACATTTTCCGACGCTGACACCTCCGACTGTCGTTAAACCCATAAATGAAGATAACTCTCTGGGCGTGGCGTTTGTAAAAAATATTTCTGAGTATGAGACTGCCTTACAAACCGCTTTTACTTACGCTGATGAGATACTCGTGGAAACCTTTATTGAACTCGGTCGGGAAGTCAGATGTGGTGTCATTGAAGATCAAGGGAAATTGATCTGTTTACCATTAGAAGAATACGCAATGGATAAACACAAGCAACCGATTCGGCAACACGAAGATAAGCTCAAGCGAGATGAAAAGGGAGACTTGGAAATGGTCGCGAAGGGAAATGCCAAAGCCTGGATTGTTGATCCCGGTGATCCAATTACTGCGAGAGTTTGGGACGCGGCTCGGAATTGCCACATGGCACTAGGCTGTCGCCACTATAGCCTGTTTGATTTCCGCATTGACCCAAACCACCAGCCCTGGTTTTTAGAAGCAGGACTATACTGCTCTTTTGCCCAAACCAGCGTGATTTCCGAGATGGCAAAAGCGGCAGGAATTCCACTAACCCAACTCGTTCAGAGCATGTTAAATAGCGCTTTGATACCTGCCAAAAAATAACGATCGTCGTCACAAACCCGACAGAAAAATAGGTGTCTATTACCGCGTGTTCTGGTGCCCCTCAAAAGAAAGTGTCAGCATTAAAACTTAAAGGGATAAGATTAGCGAAGCTGCCACGCCAGCGCCAAAACTCTTGCATATCATAGCTTTCGCAGCATAGTTTTAGTTTTAGCCACCCTCCAAGGGTAATCGTTCTGCTAAGTCCAATTGAAACGTGCCATAGGGATTGACATGCGTCCAGAAAAGTGGAGTGAGTGCCCATAAATCCTCTGACTTTAACCGTTTGTGCCATTTCGGTTGGGCTAATACTTGCTGAATCATCAAATCAACCCTGGAGTCACGATCGGGATGAAAATTGCACAGACGCGTTGCAATGCGACAAAAATCCCGTCTCCAAGTGAGGGTTTATCATTTAACGTGAATGTCTATAGGGGTCATGGTTAACGTCTCGACTTCTTATAAAATGAAGGCACTCCTAAAGAGGCTTCTGGATTTAATGGTGCAGAGACTCAGGGCTGACAAAAGTAAGAAGCAAGGGGTAGAGTGTTCAGTATCGCACTAAACGTCACTCCGTATACTGCACACACTCGAGTCAAAACGCACTCGAATCAAAACGGTTGCTGTGTCGAGTAATACATTCTTGACATCCTTTCAAATATCGATCGTTTTACACATCCTTCCCTAGCAGAATTTCACTCAGAGTCAAAGAAGTTAATTCTTCTCTAGCTGGTACGAATATGGTTAGAGAACCACGTTTTTAGGGCAACTAATCGATGACTACTTTACTGATTAAGAACATTCACACGCTTGTCACAATGGATTCGGAAAGACGAGAAATTCGCAACGCTGCGATGATTGTTCGTGATAGTGTAATTGAACACATCGGAACAATCGAAGAACTGCCACAAACGGCTGACGAAATTTTAGATTTGCACGATCGCCACATCATCCTTCCGGGTCTCGTCAACACGCATCACCACTTTTTTCAAACGCTAACGCGGGTCGTTCCAGCCGCGCAGAACTGCGATTTATTTAACTGGCTGAAAGCTCTCTATCCCCTAT
The DNA here is from genome assembly GCA_038231055.1 of Leptolyngbyales cyanobacterium. GTDB lineage: Bacteria > Cyanobacteriota > Cyanobacteriia > Leptolyngbyales > Leptolyngbyaceae > Phormidesmis_A. Next base: position 18,683 of record JBBRMC010000005.1, on the reverse strand, counting down.
GGGCAAATCTGACAGCAGAGGGCGTGTATGTCAGCGCTCAAATTGCAGCAGCAGAACTGATTCGATCGGGCTGCACCACCGCCAGCGACCATCTCTATCTCTATCCCAACGACTGCACGTTGGATCACGAGATTGAAGCAATGGCGGCGATCGGGATGCGCTTTCACGCCAGTCGCGGCAGCATGAGCGTCGGAGAAAGTCAGGGCGGACTGCCTCCTGATTCGCTCGTCGAACAAGAAGCCGATATTCTCAAAGACTCCCAGCGCTTAATTGAGCGCTATCACGACAATTCTCGTCACTCGATGCTGCGGATGACTCTAGCGCCGTGTTCTCCGTTCACGGTCTCACGCGATTTGATGCGAGAATCTGCGGCAATGGCACGATCGTATCCCGGTGTGCGGCTGCACTCGCACCTGGCAGAAAACAAATCAGATGTTGCCTACAGTCTAGAAAAATTTGGCATGACTCCGGGTGATTATGCAGAATCGGTCGGCTGGTTGGGTGACGATGTGTGGCACGCTCACTGTGTTCAACTCAGTGACGATTCGATTCTTAAGTTTGGCAGAACGGGGACAGGCGTGGCTCATTGCCCATGTAGCAACATGCGTCTCGCCAGTGGCATTGCTCCGATTCGTAAAATGTTGGATCATAAGGTTCCGGTTGGGTTGGGCGTAGATGGGTCTGCCTCAAATGATGGCGGCAATCTGCTGCAAGAAGCCCGAACCGCATTTCTGTTGGCTCGTGTGAAAGATTGTGATGCCTCTGCTGTGACTGCGAGAGAAATCTTGGAGGTTGCCACGATCGGCGGTGCCAGAGTTTTAGGTCGGGACGATATTGGCTATTTGGCTCCGGGAATGTCAGCAGATTTTATTGCGGTGAATGTCGATCGTCCTCAGTTTGCAGGGGCACACCATGATTTAGTGGCAGCGCTGATTTTTTGTCATGTCGATGCGGTTGACTATAGCTTCATCAATGGCAAAAAAGTCGTGGATCAAGGACATCTCACAACCCTTGATCTGACTGCCCTAGTCGAAAAACAAAATCGTCTGGCTCGTCAGCTAGTAGAGCGATAAGCGAGAGTCAAGCGGGGGTTTACTCTCAGCCCCCACCCGCGACCTGTCTCAGTTATCGTTAGTTAAAAATGACGGGTTATTTAATCCACGATCGCCAAGGCATAATCCGCATATCGCTCGATCGCTAAACTGCAATAAGGGAGCCGCCTGAATAGTTCTCTAAAGAGGTAATCAACGGCTCCCTAACTTCCTAGAGTTGAATGGTGATTTTGTTGTGCAATTCCTCCACTTGAATTAGGGAACCGTTACCGATGACAATGTTGAACTTCGCTAAGGAACGCTCAACTTGATATCCCGGCAACACTCGAACAATCTGATATTCAGTCGTTAAATCACTCGTGCCATCCCATTTAAGGAATGCCAGTTGATTGGACGCAATCTCACTTAGTTGTGAAACAAAATCCTCGATAGAATCGCTAATGCTTGGAATAACACCAGATGACATGAAGATATAACGCTCTTGCAAATCCAACGTCACACTAACTCGATAACGTCGTTCCGTTGAGCAACGCAACTCGACGGTGAACGAAATCGAGCTAGGAATCACAGTCCTAACTCCCATATTGTTTTGTCCTCTCGGTTAATTTAGAGAGGACAAGACTGCTGATTTCTCAGACATTCTGTAGGGATGAAAAAGGTATGCAGGATCTTGATTCCAGCCTTTCAAGACCCCATCGCAAAGCTGACGGTGTACAATCATAAACGCCTCCTGAGTTACCGGAACTAACTAGGGATGGAAGTCCTCGGAGTCTGATTTCGCAGATCAGGCTTCGGGGCACAACTTCATCACTGCGATGTATTCTACAAGAGTTTTTGGTTTTTTGGAATGCTGAATTTTTGAAGGGGTGCGATCGTTTGTCTGGGGAAGAGAGGGGGCGCTTACCCTTCCGGGGAACTGCGAAGCAAGCGTTTCTCTGGGATCTCTGATGAAAAGTGAGGGGAGACATACGGAAAATTTCGGGGTATCTACCCAAATCAGGGAGATATACGGAAAGTTTCCGTATAATTAATAGTTAGACCGCAGACGAGATTTGGGAATATTGCAAATATTGCTCAATCATTTACGAAGATTGAGCAGGCAATTCACCCAAGGATTTGAGTTTATGACAGATTCCAATCAATCCAATACAATTCCATGCCCGCATTGCAAAGAACCTGTTCAGAAAGGAGCAACAACTTGCCCACATTGCAAAAAAGCAATTTTTTCATCTGATCCTGGCACTAACGCAGTAATGGGATTGATTTCATTTGTAGTGCTATTTGGACTACTTTGGACAGGAACAAACTGGTTAGCCAAGGCACAGACCGAGCAGAATTTTCGTGACGTACAACAAATGATGAAAGAGTGAAGTGTAGATGGATGGCGCTTCTCGTTTGAGATGAGAAGCGCTATCCATCTAAGCAAATCAGGATGTAGAGAAGTATTACAGTTGAGAGTCTTAGACTGAGAGTTCAGTGCGTCGGGTAGAATTGACGTATAAGTTTATCCTCAATCCCATGACAGAACTTCTTCAGCAAGTTATCTCAGAGATCCAGAAACTTCCAGCCGATCAGCAAGATGCGATCGCATCGCGTCTCATGGCTGAACTGAAAGACGAACAGACATGGACAGAACAATTTGAATCCACGACCGATAAACAATGGGATCGTTTAGCTGACATGGTTCGGCAAGAAATCGCGAGTGGTGATGTGGTTTCACTAGATGAAGTCTCTCCAGTTAAGTCATGAAATCGAGTGTCACTAAAGCATTTCGCAAACGGCTCGATCGACTTCCCGTAGCAGTGCAAGAGCAGGCTGATAAGGCGTATGAACTCTGGCGTGAAGATCCGTACCATAACAGTTTGCAGTTCAAGCGGGTGAGTCAACGTCAACCGATTTATTCTGCGCGGGTCAGCATCGACTATCGAGTTCTGGGGTTGCTGGAGTCAGACGACCACATTTATTGGTTTTGGATTGGGGCGCACGATGAGTACAATGAGTTACTGAAAAGACTGTAGTTTTTAGTTATTCGTTGAGGCACGGTCTAACAATGCGATGGAGCGGCGAATGAGGTCTTTGCGCCCTGTTTCTAGATTTCTCGTCGCCGCTCATCTTCACCGTTGGGCTGTCGCGCTTGCTACATGGGAACCGCAACGAAAAGTACGCCTGATTTCGACCGTACTTCATCTTGGAAATGATTGTGTCTATACACTGGCTTGTTGTAGAATGACGAACCGGAAGAATCGAACATGACTGGCATTTCCATCCAAAGACTTAGACCCGATGATTTGGAGTTAGCCAAACAACTATGCAAGGTTTTTGGCCTGTTCCAGCGTGACGAGGGCGTTGCCGAACCGCCGCAACCTTCGGAAGCATACGTTCTTGGTTTGCTGGTGAGAGACGACTTCCACGCTATCGCCGCTTTGCACGAGGGCCTTGTCATTGGCGGCCTAACCGCCTACGAAATGACGATGTTTCAGCACGAGACAACTGAGCTATTCATTTACGACGTGGCCGTCGAAGCCGCGCACCGTAGGAAAGGCGTGGGCAGTGCGCTGATTGATTTCACCAAAGTACTTTGCGCGGCACGCGGCATTAGTTCCTTTTATGTCGGTGCGATGGTAGATGAACCGGACGCCATTCACTTCTACGAATCAACCGGCCTCATGCGTGAAGATGTCGCGTGGTTCGTGCAGGAGTTTGGAGAGGCATCTCGATAAAGTGGCAATTGCAACACATCAACAACGGCACAACAAGGCGCTGCACCCGACCGCCTACAGCGCCGCCGTTTCGCTCGTTCCTCGCTCCACTCTGGCGCTTCCGGCGGCGGGTGAGCTTGGTCGTTAGACCGCTTCGTTTCAGTCGTTGTGGTGTTTTTTGAAGATACCTGGTTATTGCTAAGTATTGGCTGGCGAATATAGTAGAAACTAGATCTTGAGACAGGAGCAGGGATGAATATTAGTAAACTGTCAGTTGCAAATAGACATTGTGTGGTGGTGTGAGTAGATGAAACACATGGAACTGCCTCCCAACTCTCAAAGTAGAATCCTTTTTAAGGCAAACGATAACATTTACAGGTTTATAAACTTCAGCTTTAACAGTAATGAAGGCTCTTTATACGTGTACTTTGTTGGAATGCCTAAAACACCTGAAACGGCAGAACAAGGAGCCTTCAATTTTACGGAACAAGAGTGGAAAGAGCCACTTAGCAAAGTTGAAAATGATCACATTGGAAACCCTAAGCTTTCATATCATACATCGGGTCAAATTAATCTTCATTTGTACTCTAGGTCGAAATGCTTTGGAGAACCAATTTATGGGATTTCAAAAGCAAATCTTTTTCTAAATTACTACATCCCAAATATCGAGATACTGCCTATTTATAGAAATAAAATTACTGAATATGATTATCTTTATGAGATTGATTGTACTGATGAGAAGTTGTTTTCTTTCGTTATATGTCCTAGCTCGATAAAAATTAATAATCCTGACAATTCAAACTATGTTGCCATATACATCCAGGAACTATTCAATCTTTTGATATTTAATAATGAACGACTACTCAAGGAAATACAAATTCCGTATAGAGACAAACAGATTCTGCTATTTCCTGAGCTTAATCTGTTCAGCGAGCTTCAGGTTTCCCCTAGTGATGCAGTGGTTGAGTTTTATAAGAAAACAAGAAAGTTAGAGGGAGGTGTTATTGAGGGTCCAAACAACGAAGGAATTTACAGGCTAATTTTTCCCTCTTCCGATTTAGTAAAAAGGTACAAAATTCTTCTAGATGATAAGAGTATTGAGACAGAGATTATAGATTTTAAGGAAGGTTACTCAGTAAGTCTTTTCTGTTTGAAGGATAAAGATGGAAACAGGATAAAAAAGCCGATTTTGTGTAACCAAATACAATTGCTCTAACTTGTATGGGGACAGCAAAATCACGGTCTAACAATTCGCTTGGAGAGGACTGCTGGGAGATTCAGGTGCGTTGCAAAGGTTACTTGCAGCCGCTCAAGCGAAACGTTAGACAGAATTTTTTGTTAGGAGCGAAGGTTTAGAGATGCAGAATATCGAGATTCCAAACGAGGTCAAAAGCTGGATTAACGATGTTTTTGCTTCATGTAACTCACGTATTACTCAAAAGCTGTGTAATATTCCTAATGTTCATGAGCCGTCTTTAGATATGACCTTCATCGAACATTTCTCTCAACTTGCTAGCCCTAAAATATTCGCATCTAACTGGATAGTACGAATTGACACTCACTATCTTGGAGGTCTAAGGCACTTCAACCGCTGGGAAATAGCAGATATTGGTCTCCTCCTTTTCTTTCGGCGTGGCGGAAAAGTTTTAAAGAGCAAAGTTTGTTTATTGCAATCTAAACGTTTATATCCTACCAATGAGGTAGTAAGAGAAGATCTAAGGATTGACTATGAAATTGGTTTCGCACGTTTAGCCGATCCTGAAGATACAGCGGTTTCCCTTTCACATGTGACAGAATTTAATTTTGATGATTCATGCCGTTATGCTGTTATCTCGACTAAAGACCAGCAGTACGAAGCAATTAAACATTACTATCAGGAGAAAGGAATTCCTGTTTATTATCAGTTTTATAATCCAGCATTCATACCCTTCACTCAAACTACACCTCTAACTAACTATGCATCCTCTGAACAAGATTTAGTATTGGGCACACGCATAATTCCTGCCACAAATCTACATCAGTATCTTGATCAGAAAAATAAAGGCTTTAAGCCAACGCTGGGTGAAGTGAAGAATTTAATCGTTGATGAAAATTTTCATTATGGTTGGTCACTTGAGTTTTTTTGCAACCGAATTATTTATGGGCTGCACTGAAGGCTATGTGTTTGAAAATATCGATGATGAGCGTGTTCAAAGTATGTTCTACAGGAGAAGTGGACCCATTTCAGCAGCCATTGCAATCTCAATTGAGTTACCTGAGTAACTGTCTAACAATCCCGTTGCACACCGACCGTATAAAGTTAGTTGGTTGAGTCTGAGAGGTTTTTAGTGGCGGGTGAACGGGGGGCGCTAGCCTGACTATGAAGCTGCTGGGTTGCAGTACGACTGAGAACCTAAAACCTGAGGATTGTGATGGGTCAAGCTAATAAAGTGTCATAGCACTAAAGGACGAATAAATGGCTCCCTCATGGAAGCATCTTGGTGCAAGTATTAGCATATTGCTCGGTCTAGGAATTGCTAGTGCATTTCAACCACCTGAAAAGCGAGTCCTCGGAAGCTTTTTCACAGTTGATATGCTGGTATTTTTATTTATTTCTTTTGGTCTTATGTTCGCTGACAAGCTGGGTTAAATAATCAATGCAATAAAGCAAGGAAACAGAAATGACAATAATGATTGAGTGCCAAGGAAATTTTGGTGTCTCCTTAAGGGGTGAGCAGCAGAAATTCCGAATTCAGAACGATTTTACGCCGTTTTAGCAACCACTCAAATCATCAAAAATTGTTAATCCCTTTTGGTGTAAAGCTTTCAGAGCTATCAACTTTTGAATTTGGAATTGCTGGGTGAACAGTGGTAGCAGAATTTGGTTTCAACTGGAATGCTACACTTGTGGCAGTGAGTGTGATACGGGTGTGTCCAGAATTCCTACGTCAGAGCAAAAAACGCAATGCTTTAACCTGTGTGTCTGGTTCAGCAAGCTTTATCTGTCCATTCATGTAGTCCGAATAGACGAGCGAACAGGCAATGTTTTCTTTCTGGCAGGTGAGGAGAACATTATTGAGATATATCCCAATGGTAGATGGAGATATGTAGGATGAGCAAGCCTAACTTTAAATTAATGAGCTATAAGGATCTACACGCTTATGTCCTCACTCATCGAGAGGATCAAGAAGCTTTTTATGCCTATGTAGATAAGTTGCACGCAGAAGCTACTTGGATTGAGATGCCAGCGTTAGAGTCTGTTGAAGACTTGGAAAATTACCCAGAATTTATTGATCATCTTCGTAAAAGTGTAGAGCCACGAGACAACGCAGTCTAACCCGCGCTGCACCGGACGGTTGAGAGATGCGGGTGCTGAGTTAGACTAATTGCCGCCGCTGATTTGAGTCGTTAGACTTCACCCGTTGATAATTAGGCGTAATCTAAGTTAAGAATATCGTCAGCGATCGCTCTTTAAGACAACTACAAAGCGAGTTCATTCTACCTGACCGCTTGAGAAATCTCTCGTTGAATGGGGGAGAGATCGCCCGAAGGAGAATTTGCTTTGTAAGCCGTCGATCGTGACTATGAAATCAAAATTTCACTGCGATTAAAAGCTCCTGGTACGATCGGGTCAAATCAGCCAACTGATAATGAGCATTTAAGCCACTAGGATTTGGCAACACCCAAACGATCGTGTCGTGAATGCACTCAGGCTGTCGCCCGATCATGGCTTTGGGTCGAGCAAATGCGGTGCGATAGGCGCTGATTCCTAGCACAGCGAGGACTTTTGGACGGTAATGCTCTACTTTTGCGGCGAGTTGTTGATGCCCTGCGATCAGTTCGTCGGCGGTGAGCTGGTCGGCTCGTGCGGTGGCTCGATCGACAATATTCGTCACCCCGTAGCCATACTGCAAAAGCTCTCGATCTTCAAAAGGTTTGAGCAATCGATCTGTGAATCCTGCGAAGTGAATCGCCTTCCAAAAGCGATTGCCGGGACGTGCGAAATGGTGTCCGACTGCCACGCTATAGAGACTTGGATTGATGCCACAAAACATAATCGTTAAGTCAGGGGCAAGAATGTCAGACATCATCTTTCCGGTTGCGGCTTGGATGTCTTGTTTAGTAGGTTTAGCGTTCATTTGAGTGATAATTTAATGACTAGCACTGCGTGCTCCGACTCGTTCTGCCCACTGTTGTAATAATTCTATCCGCGGCTGAGAGATCGACGCGAGGGGAACCGTTTCTTGAATCGATTCTAAAATGTCATCAGTGGTGAAATCTTGGCGTTGCCCACTCTGACCTTTGCCGAAAGCTCGGTGCATTCCATCGGTGATCACTTGCTCGATTTCTGCACCGCTAAAGTTTCGGGCTGTCCAGGCTAACTTCTCGCAGTCAAACTCTCGCAAACGACTGGGGCGCAATCGTTGCAGATAGATCTTAAAGATTTCTTGTCGCTCTCGATCGCTGGGCAAATTGAGAAAGAATATCTCATCAAACCGTCCTTTTCGCAACAGTTCAGCCGGGAGAATCTGCACATTATTTGCGGTGGCAACGATAAATACAGGACTGGTTTTTTCCTGCATCCAGGTGATCAGAGTGCCAAAGACGCGGCGGCTCGTGCCCGAATCGCCATCGCTGCTGCTGTTCAAGTTGCCAAACGCTTTGTCGAGTTCGTCGATCCACAGCACGCACGGCGCGATCGCCTCTGCAATTTGAATCATTTGGCGCATTCGGCTCTCACTTTCTCCCACAATGCCGCCAAAGAGCCGACCCGGATCGAGTCTGAGCAGAGGCAACCGCCACTCATGGGCGATCGTTTTCGCTGAGAGTGATTTCCCAGTGCCTTGAATGCCCACCAATAGAAGCCCTTTGGGATTGGGAATGCCATATCGACGCGCCTCCTCGGTGAAGACATCTTGCCGCATTCTCACCCATTGCTTAAGATTTTCTAACCCGCCGACACTTTTAAGTGATCGCGCTGCGGTGAAAAACTCTAAAATTCCGGTTTGCCGAATCGCTTGTTTTTTTGCTTCTAATACTTCGTTAATGTCAGTTTCATTGACTTGCTGTTTGGCGGCGAGCGCCTTAGCTAACACCCGTTCGATGCGCGATCGACTCAATCCCTGGCAGGCTTTGACGAGTTGTTCGCGGGCGAGTTCGGTGAGGTGCAGTTTGTCTGGCATCACGAGTTGAGAAATGAGTGCATCAATCTCGATCGCGTTCGGCAATGGAATATCAATCACCGTCACGGCTTCGGTTAATTCGACGGGCAGTTCTAGCGTGTGGCTGAGTAGCACGATCGTGGTACGGCTGCGTTTAAGTTCGTGTGCCAGATTCTTTAACTCGCGCACGATCGGAACGCTGTCTTTGCTGTTAGGTTGTTTTAGAAATGGGTGTAAGTCTCGCAGCACAAAGATTACGCCATCTTGTTTTGCAGCGTTGGCAATGCGTCCCAATGCCCCCATGACGCTGCCTTTGTCGGTGCCGTTATCGGTCCAACCTCGGACAATATCCCACAGTAGAATGGCTCGATCGGGCTGGCTTTTCGCTGCAACTTGACGCAAAACCTCCTCGACGGGCGCTTCTTCGACTGCCACCAGGTAGAGAATTGGATAATGCGCTCGAATCATTAAATCGAGTTGGTCAATTAACGCTTGATGAGGCGACGGGTAAGAAGAAATCATCATCGACAGCAACGGCAGACTCTCTTCTCTAGCATGGCGCTTTAAGCGACCTTGTGGACAGGAAACCTGAGTTAACCCGATCTTTAATCAGATTTAACCTCTAACGTCACGTTGTGATGAATGCTGATAAATGCGACTCGATGCTAACGGAGTTAGGGTTTTCGCTCGTTTATGCCCCCGTCTGAAATCCCTGAGTTCCAGCAGTCTTCTCAACAGCTTTGTGTTTTGCTCGTCGAAGATGAAACCATCATTCGCGAAACGGTTGCGATCGCGCTAACCGACGAAGGTTACGACGTGATCACGGCTGACAATGGGCGACAAGCGCTTAACTTGATTCGCAGTGCAATGATGAGAGACGACGGAACCTTCTCGATCGACCTAATCATTTTAGACTTGATGCTTCCCGATGTGAATGGATTAGATATCTGTCGATCGCTCCGACAACAAAACAATTTCACTCCTATCCTAATTTTGAGTGCGCGGGGCAGCGAAATGGATGTGGTTGTTGGCTTAGAAGTGGGAGCAGATGATTATCTGGTTAAACCGTTTGGCTTGCGAGAACTGATCGCCCGATGTCGAGTGTTGCTACGACGCAGCCGCCTTTCTGCCCAGACGCTTGATCAGCCTGTGCTTGAATTTCAAGATGTGGTGCTCTATCTTCAAGAATATCGGGTGACGGTGCGCGGCGAAGCGGTGAGTTTGTCTCCCAAAGAATGGATGCTACTGGAATTATTCATGCGCCATCCGCGTCGGGTTTTTTCTCGTGACCAACTGCTAGAGCGCATCTGGGGCATCGAATCGATGAGCGACCCAAAAACAGTCGATGTGCATATTCGCTGGCTGCGAGAGAAGTTAGAGATTGATCCGAGCGCTCCTCGATACATCATTACAGTTCGAGGATTTGGCTATCGATTGGGATGAACAGAACGCCATCATTACTGCAATACCTGCGATTTTTCAGGCGAAGCGATCGCTAGTATAGGCTTTAATGGGTCTGGGTTTAACGGTTTGCCAAGGATAGCGCGGCTGAAGCTTGTTAAGCGGAAAGCTGGTCAGACGAGTTTCAATATGAGCTTTCTCCGCGTCGGTCAATTCAAACATTTCATAGACGGTTTGATCGATATGAGCGAGTGCTGCAAAAAAATCAGACTCGACTTGTTGAAAGCCCGCTAATCGGTGTCGATAGGTTGACATGAGAGCAGCGTAGTCTTGAGGAACGAGTAATTTCTGAATAATGGCTCTAGAAATGGTGGTGTCTTCATCGGCGTTGAGGGTCAAAAGTTTGTAGACTAACTCAGCAACATCGGCATCTACGAGTTCTAGAGAAAATAATCCGGCTCGAATGCTGTTGTCGTCTAAACTCAGTTCTTCTACTTGCACATCTTCAGGACTCCAGTTAGAAAAGTTAAGCCCTAAATTTCTGTCGCTCAATTTATACCGACTTGTTGCAATTCGTGTCTCAACTTCAGATAATAACCATTCATCAGGATTGTTTTTAGCGATCGCTGCTAACTGTGCCAGTTCGTTGTAACCCTCTACTAATCGTTGTTCAATGATTGGATCTAGAGTCCTGACCCAAGGTAAAGCTTCAAGTGTACGAGGGTAGTTGGTGGAATAAAACCCTTGAATGGCAACGCTTCTAAGGCGAATTGCCCAATAGAATCTAGCTAGCTTGCTATTAATATAAGCAGCCACTGCTTCTAGCGAAACTCCACCTAACTTGGGCAGGGCAACTAATACTGTATCTACTGCTGCCAAAGACAGTTCGCGACGACTTGATACGATGGAAGCGGTTGGGGCGAGAGTGAACTTAGCAACTGCAAGGAAACGTTCATGGGTTTGGCTTGCCCACAGACTTAGCTTGCCATATTGTCGTTCTTTAACAGTATCTAAATTAACCCAGCCCACAGGTTCTCCTGCCCAGCCCATTGATATGCTACGTCCTGCAACAACTTGAACAGAATTTGTTCCGATCGATTCTGCTGTAACTTCTGTGCCTCCCCGTTGGATTCCATAGGTAAACCAGAAAGGGCGATTATTGCGACTCAGTTGCCGTGCAACCGCTTCCTTTAACTCCACTACATTTCCACCGTTGCCATTGGGGTATAGCCTTTTCAGAATTGGCACGTCTTCAGGATGCAGCAAAGGCAGTAAATAGTCTCCCCACAATGCTTCTGCTGTGTTACTGGGATCGATATCTGTAACTCTTGGACTGACCTTAGCATCAAAAAAATCTTTGTACTTGATTTTGACGGGCGGCTCATCGCTTCGCCACGTTGCCGGAACCAGTAGTTCAATCTCATCATCCTCTTGCGCCGCAGTTTTTTCGATCACCAGCAACATGGGAATCACACTCGCGTCCCACTGTTTTCCAGCAAACTCTAACCAAACGATTTTTCGTAAAGCCGCGTCTCGTCGTGGATAAAGCAATTTCCACACCTTCGCGGCTGCTTCTGAGTTGGCATAACCCCCACTCACAACCATGCCTAAAAAGCCACCTGCCTCTAGAGATTCAGTCAAAGCACGATAGAGAAACACTAAACCTGTATCTGCATTCTGTCCCCAGATCTGGTGCCACAGCCCGCGCATCTCATCGTTATACTTCACCCGCTCTGCCCGGATATAAGGCGGATTGCCCACAATATATTTCCACTGTCCGCCATCCCGCTCTGCCGAACCAGGAGCCAAAAATCCTTCCCCCAACAGCGGAACCAGATCCGATTCTCGCAGCAGACTATTTAAGTTGTAGACATGAATTTGAGGAACATTGACTGGGTTCGTCGAAGGCTTAAAGCGCACCAACGCCCACATCAACTGAAAGTGACTAATAAACGCGGCAAACGGGTTTAGATCAAATCCCCAAACGGTTGTCTGCAACTCTTGCAAAACGACATCTGCATCCAATCCTCTGGTTTTTGCATCTTGCAGACAACGATGAACATAACGCACCAAAAACGAACCACTGCCACAGGATGGATCAAGCAATTTTCCCTCACCATGACTAAATACTGTTTGCTCTAACAACCAATCGACGATCGCAGCAGGCGTATAAAACTCTCCTAACCGTTTTCGTTTAGCAGTGGGCAAAAATGTTTGATAGATGTCCCCCAAGATTTCTTCCGACAACCCCGAAAAATCATAGGCATTAAATCGCAAAATCAGGCGCTGCAACGCTTCATCTAACGCGCCGTTGGTTTCGTAGATCCAGTCAAATAAGTTGCGCTCAAATGGCTCGTGATAGAGCCGCCCAACATCTTTAGCTACTAACTGCACCAGAGCTTTGGCATCACCCGTCAACTGATCCACAAATGCTGCCCAATCTCGCGGTCCTCCGTTGGATAATCGTCGTTTTTTCGTTAGCTTTAGATCTTCCACCAATCGTAAAAACAACACACGAGCAACCAGCACAGCAACAGAATCGGCAATGAAGGATTCTCGAATTCGTTCTTCAACTTGCTTGCCTTTTGCATTGACATCTCGCCCATATTGGTCTTCAAATCGAGGTAAAAGATCCTCAAACAAATGTCGATGGAAGTCAAACCTAAACCGTAGCCGCACTAATGCCCGTCGCTGGGTGTCACCCGTATCCACTAAGTTTCGTTGAATTTCCTGTTCCTGACATTTGAATTCTTCATACTGCTGGATCAAAGTCGCGATCGCTTGTTCTGCGGCAATGCCCAACTCGGTAAAGCTGGTTTGCAAATCTTGCCGCAGCCGATCGAGCGTCTCAGGGGCATCCAACTTTAAGTAAACGTAGGGCAATTGTCCATCAATAAAGGTCGCCCACTGATTAGAGTGAGTCGCCTGTTCGCAGGAAAGAAGCTTCAGCCTTTCCCGTAATTCTTCAAACGTGATTTCAGACAAATTGCATGGATCTTCAAATCCTTCAACTGCCTCACCCGTTGGCAAAACGAGCCAAAGATAATGGGCTGTTAGAAATAAAACGTACCGAGTTAAGCCCTCAACATACTTACGTTTTTGGTTCCACAGCTTGCGTCGTCCACTCTCTGTATTGAGTTCTGCATCATCTTTCTTGAGATCTCCCACGACCCAAGAAATTTTCTCTGGAGTCAGTAGCTTAATGTCTGGATAGCCACCCCCACCTGCATCTTCAGTTACAACGCGATCTTTTGGATAATCCAGCAATCCAGCTAAAAAATCACGAACATCTGGGTTGTACGATCGTTCGGGTCGATTCCAATCTAGAGTAAGCCATTTTGCCAGAGGATCTGATTGCTGTCTTTTCGGTCTACTGCTGGACAAAACATTTAACCTCTCTGCTTCCAAACGTTTTAGATGGATCACCAGCAGAGAAATAGGTTAGCACTGAATCCGAGAGTATCAGTAATTCTTAAGAAACTTACATTCCGTGATGATTGAACCTCTAAAAGATTTTTCTATTTGGGAAATACTCAGCTAAACATTTATCATCTGTCTACGGTCAGAAAGGCAGCAAACGAAAGAAGGGCGATCAACCTTTCAAGCGATTGATTCAAATGACGTATGATGTTGTCATTATAAATAAAATTCCAGTCAAGATTTCCCTGCGAACTTCATTATGAATTCAGCCTCGATCGTCCCCTCATCAATCACTGAATCTCGCAATCACTCCAAGTTGTTAATTGTGGCGGGAATTTTGATTGGCATGGGGTTAGCAGGATTTTTTGACGGCATTGTATTACATCAAGTTTTGCAATAGCACCATATGTTAAGTAGCGTTCGTCCTGGTGATAACGTTGCCAATCTAAAAATTAATACTTTTTGGGACGGAATTTTTCACATAGGTGCTTACATTTTGACTATCAGCGGATTGGTCTTACTGTGGCGTGCCTATCAACAATCTGATTCGATTAAGTCATCTAAATCTTTGATCGGTTCAATCTTAATGGGTGCTGGCTCATTTGATCTGATTGAAGGGCTAGTTGATCACCAAATTCTAGGCATTCATCATGTCAAACCCGGAGTCCACTGGTTTGCTTGGGATATGGGATTTTTGGCGTTAGGATTTCTACTCGCAGCGATTGGTTGGTTAATTCTTAGCCGCGAACTGAGACTCGATCGCCCATCCCAAAAAACTGCTGGCAGCGATTAAACGCCCTCATCTAAGCTCTGCCTTCCGATAGACAAATAATTAGAATAAGACCTTCTAGGATTACACTTAAGGGGTAGTAGCAGTTCTTAATCGGGTGGTTTTTCCTGTTCGAGATAAAAGATCTCGAATTGATGTCTGCCCTACAATTGCAGGATTAATGGAGAGTGAGCGATGAACGCGATTCGTGTAGCTTTAATTGAAGATCACGATTTGACACGATTTGGCATTCGTGCAATTTTGCAGCAGCAACCAGACATTGAAATTGTTGGCGAAGCAAGAGACGCAAAATCAGGGCTAAAACTGCTAGAAACCACTCGACCTGATGTTGCGATCGTTGATGTGGGTTTACCCGACATGACAGGCATTGAGTTAACCCAGCGCTTCAAAAAATCTCAAGCCGCCGAAGAGTCTGCCTCAAAGACTGGCGTGTTGATCATGACCATGCAAGATGATGAATCTGTGGTGCTGGCTGCGTTTGCGGCGGGGGCAGATTCTTATTGCATGAAAGATACGAGCTTTAATCGCTTGTCTGAAGCCGTCAAAACCACCGCAGAAGGCAACGCTTGGATCGATCCGGCGATCGCTCGAATTGTGCTTCATCAAGTGCAAGCGCCTCCTGACCAGGCGGCAGCTCCTGCCTCTAGCACGATCAATATCAATCGGCTATCTGACGAAGATAACGAGATAATGTTGACCTATCCGCTCACTGAGCGCGAGTTAGAAGTGCTGCGGCTGATCGTCGATGGATGCAGCAATGCCCAGATTGCTGAGAAGCTCTACATCACGGTCGGAACGGTCAAAACGCACGTTCGCAACATTTTGAATAAGCTATGTGCCGACGATCGGACTCAAGTTGCCGTGCGCGCACTCAGAGCAGGATTGGTTCAGTAGTTAGGTTCTGTCGCTCTAAACTTTCTGATCGAGACGAATCGCTTCTTCTAAAGCAGCTTTTTCTTTAGCTCGATGCTCATAGGGTTGGAGGCGATCGGCACTCCAACCTGTCAGAATTTGTAGATCATTTAATTTGATTCCCCTCATCAACATTTCGATACACCAGGTTTGCTGAGCTTGCTCGATCGTCGGAGGTTGCCCCTCTGGAGTCAGAGATTCCTGCGTTAACTCTTGCCATTGTTGCCTCAGATCGGCTTCAGATAGAGGTCTTCCATCCTCATTGAGAAACAAGGCTGACTGCTGATCTTTGCGGCTTTTGAGCCATTGAGTCAGCGGATTTTTGGTGTAAGAACCATAGCGTTTGCCCATAATCCATTGATTGACGGGCACCTGCCGCACATCGCCCTGAGTCACCTGCAAAAGCTGCTGATGAGCGTCGTGAATGTAATGCGATCGCTCAAGTCTCGCCATCTCTGCCACACTTAATCCTGCTCCAAACAACACATAAGCCCACGCATAGGGCTGTAATCCTTGTTTTTTGGCGCGCTGCAAAATCGAATGCACTAACTGAGCCGGGAGGTCGGCGACTCGCTCGATCGTGGCTCGTTCCGCTCGCACCAAACTGCTCGACGGCTCCGAGGGTGAGACGGCTCCGTGCAAAAACAAGGTGACGAGATTCTCTAAAAAATCCTGTCTGTTTTGCCAGAGGTCATGAAATTCGCTCGTAAACTCAATCACGGCATATCCCAACAGCATTCCATTCAGCAAACTTGCGAGTCGTTCGGCTGACAGATAGCTGTTTAGCTGCCCACGATCGATGACGGTTTGAAAATATTCAGCAACATAGCGATTGGCTTGCGTGAATCCTTGCCCTAATGCCTGTCGATTTTCAGACGGATATTGCCCCGCCTCACCGACCACCGATCGCACCACTTCTGGCACTCGCTCTAAGGCTTGCAGGCAGGCAGTCGCATATTTATTCAGCGCTTGATGCAGGCTACTTGTCTGATGGGCTTGCTCAACCAGCGTTTGCCCCAGAGTCGTAAACACGGCGGCTTCTTCAATCACGGCTAACAGCAGCCCATGTTTATTGCCAAACTGCCGAAATAGCGTTACTTCGTTGACATCGGCTCGCTCTGCAATTTGTTTGGTGGTGGTTTCAGTCACTCCTTGCGAGGCAAATAGGTCTAATGCAGCGGTGATTAACCGTTGGCGAGTCGGGTTTCGTTGAGAAGACATAGACAAAATGCAAGTAGCACTTGCAGAAATCACGAAGACTTGTTAAGGTTATAAATGTAAGCAGCACTTGCATTCACTCCTCTACTGTAACGGTCTTCTAGCAGAAGCGCAGATGTCTACTCGCGCGTTGAGGGGTTTGTCGATCGGGTTGCCTGATTGAACGTAGATTGATCTCTTCATTTAGATAAAGGATTTTCATGACCTCTACTTCTATCAAATCTACAGTTTCGGGTGAACCGTTGCCCCCGCTGCAAGAAGAACCCAAACTAGATTGGGTGAATGTCGGATTTTTTGGAACGTTTCACGCGATCGCGCTGCTGGCTCCCTGGTTTTTCTCGTGGTCGGCGCTGGGTGTGGCAGTGGTGCTGCACTGGCTGTTTGGCAGCATCGGCATCTGTTTGGGATATCACCGTTTGCTGACGCACCGCAGTTTTCAAGTGCCGAAACCATTAGAGCGATTTATCACGCTGATTGGCGCGTTAGCCTTGCAGGGCGGACCGATTTTTTGGGTCGCGGGGCATCGGCAGCATCACCTATACACCGAAGATGTGAATCTCGATCCCTATTCGGCAAAGCGCGGATTTTGGTGGAGTCATATGCTCTGGTTGTTCTATCCGCAGTCGAAGTTTTTTGACTACAACGAGTGTAAGAAATTTGCGCCTGACCTCGATCGTGACCCGTTCTATCGCTGGGTAAATAAGTACTTTTTGCTGCTTCAAATCCCAGTCGGGGTGGCGCTTTATTTAGCAGGTGGTTGGTCGTTTGTGATTTACGGGGTGTTCGTGAGAGCCGTTTTGCTCTGGCACAGCACCTGGTTGATCAATTCTGCGAGTCACATAACGGGCTATCGCACGTTTGAGCCAGACGACAACTCCCGAAATCTTTGGTGGGCGGCGATTTTGACCTACGGCGAAGGCTGGCACAACAATCACCACGCTTACCCCAATGTGGCAAAAGCAGGCTGGAAATGGTGGGAAATTGATATGACGTGGTGGGCGATTAGAGGTCTCGATCGATTGGGTTTGGTGAAGAAACTCGTGTTGCCTCCAACTGATAAATAAACGACGCACAATTTGAAAAGGTCAGGGCAAACGATGTTTGTTCTGACCCTTTTAGTTTTAAAGATTCAAGGAACTTCAAAACTATTGATAACGTTGAGCTAACCTCAGATCGCATCCTTTAAAGTAGCCATTACTTCCTCGATCGTGTTCTCCTCAGTAATACAGATGGGAAGTGCAGGAACCTCTGAGAGGCGATCACACTTAAACAACGGCAGATCGAATCTTTCTAACAACATCCATGAGATCCGATTTACGCTGGCTTTCCCCCTTCAACAGGCTGGCAAGAAGATTTTTGAAGACAGCATCAGCATCCAAGCCTGGAATTCCTTCTGCAAGAAGGCGAATTCGTTTTTTGAAGTCTCCTGTTTGTGAAACTTCAAGCGGTAGCTCTTCTCCATCAAGGAGTTCTTTAGCTGCATTTTCGTCCCAAACGAGGTGTTCAGGAGTCAGTTCAGGTAAAAAATGTACAGACCTTTTTAGAAAGCGAATGTAGTGGGTTCTCTCATCTATGTCTACAAAGTTAAGCTTAGGACCATTTTTATCATTTCCACATGTGATTTTCTGAATTAGTTTATCCAAATCACTCTTTCCTTGGGGTAGAGACCCCTCTTCAGGAATAGGTTCTTTAGGCTTATTGTCTCCATCAAAAACAACAAAAATGTCCTTTCTCTCAAAATTGGCATAGGCTTGGATATGATTATATATTCGTGAAGCTCCACCTTTCAAAACCAAAACCTGAAACTCTTGTAGGGCATGACTCGACAAAGCTGAAAAAGCTGAAATAACAATGTGTTTTGCGCGCTCATCCTCAACCAAGATAGTTTTCCCAGGAGGGAGAGTACCGATCTCATGTAGCGCTTCATTCGCTGAAAGATCTGTTCTTACGGTCACAGTGCCATTTTTCTCAAGTACAAGTACTCGAATCGCTTCCTGAGGAAGATTCTCCGCAAGATAAATAGAGTGAGTTGCAATCACAATCTGAAGCG
>JBBRMC010000004.1:0-26785 GCA_038231055.1 Leptolyngbyales cyanobacterium | reverse complement strand
TAGCCGATAGTATGTCGCGCAAGCAGCCTGTCCCGATGACGAGCGGCACACTTCGCACTGACACGGGGCTGTTTACCGGAATTACCGCAGGCATCATCTTAATTATGGGTGCGCTGACGTTCTTTCCTGTATTGGCACTTGATCCGATCGCAGAAGCCTTTCAAATTGCTAAGGGCATCGGATAGCTCAACCTGGGATTGTAAATTAGTTTGTGTGTGCGACGTGAAAGGTACGAATTAAGGTGAGTCTATTCTCACCTGAAAGACTGAGGAGCCGTCTCCTCCAGGGAATTCCTCTTCCCTGTCCCCTCGTAACAGAGTCACCGACTCCGGTCACACTGGAACTCAGCAATGAAGCCAGTGGAATGCAGACCACGAAAGCCTGAGCACGGATAGCCTACATCGGTACAAGGGCAAGGGGAAAATCGCATGGGGTTAACGAAGAGTGAATCGTCTTAGGTTCCGTTATTAGTTATGGGGTGAAATCAGGCTGAAACACCCTGACCAAAAGGTGAGCAGGTCGGCTGATTCAGGACACAAGGGATCAGTAGAGGAACACAACCCCTGCCGGAATACCGACGAAACCCGACGCGGTTGAATGTCTGATTGGTGCAACACGGTAAGCCCGATGCGTTCTCTGAAGACCTCAGAGTAAGCCAACTGTAAAGGCGGTGAACACGCAGCGGGTAAAGGATGCTGGAGCAAGCGAATGCTTCTGGTAACGCAGAAGAGAGTGGTTCAAACTTTGCCACACCTTGAAAGAGGGCAGACTTCCAGCAGGTCTTCAACGAAGATTCAACGTAAAGGAACCGAATCGACTGTGAAAGATAGAGTCAGTAATGACATCGGAGCAGAGACACCCCTTCAAAACTGGGCAACCCTCAACTGGAAGCCCATTCAGAAGCGTGTGAGGAACTTGAGACAGCGAATCTATCGTGCGAGCCAGAACCATCAGTGGAATCGAGTCAGAAGCTTGATGAAACTGATGCTCAGAAGCTACTCCAACCTGCTTCTGGCAGTGCGACGAGTCACTCAAATTAATGCGGGAAAACAAACCGCTGGCATCGACGGTCAGACGGCACTGACCCCAGAACAACGAGTGGCATTGGTCAACGAAATGCGGGAATGCAGCCCGTGGCGGGTTCAGCCAGTGAAACGAATCTACATCCCAAAATCAAATGGGAAACGTAGACCTCTAGGCATTCCTTGCGTCGGAGATCGAGTCGCCCAAGCCATCGTTAAGAATGCGCTAGAACCTGTGTGGGAAGCGAAATTCGAGGCTCACTCCTATGGGTTTCGCCCCGGCAGAAGTGTTCAAGATGCAATGGCTCAATGTCATCTGCGGTTAAGAGTAGGGCGACGCAGCCCGAACAACCGCTGGGTGCTAGATGCAGACATCAGAGGCGCATTCGACAACATCAGCCATGATTATATTTTGCAAGCGATTGGAAGGCTTCCAGGTCGCCAACTGATAGAACAATGGCTAAAAGCAGGATACGTTGAATCTGAGATATTTCATGCAACGACGAGCGGAACCCCGCAGGGCGGGCTGATTTCGCCGCTTTTGGCAAATATTGCTCTAGACGGCATCGACCAGCTCCTCAAACAGGGAAACCCGAAATCGACTCAATACGGATTCATCCGCTATTGCGACGATTTTATTGTAACCGCTCAAACGCAAGCAGAAATCTTGGAGATCCAGCCCCAAATCGAGGCATGGTTACGGATACGAGGATTGGAACTGAATCCGGACAAAACCAACATTGTTCCTGTCGAACAAGGATTCAACTTTTTGGGGTTTCACATCCGCCAGTTCCGCGATGGCTGTTTCACCCTACCGCAAAAGGAGAAGGTGCTGGCATTTCTGAAACAAATTCGGGAATGGCTGATTGCACATCGAACCATTTATGCCCACGAGATGCGCAACCAGTGCAAACACAACCTTCTAAACCTTTGCCTAGCAGCAGTTTTAGCTATTGGCTAAAACTGCTGCTTTTGCACACATTTTAAGTAAACTCGGAATAACTTCAGGATTAAGAACATGCCTCACGCTTGCTTTGGCATCTTTTCACTAACGTGAGCGCGATTGCAAAATTTTGAATCAAGATTTACCTTCGCACTGGTTGCGCATCTCGTGGGCGCATGGGCTAATCAACTGCATCAGGTCTTTCATTTCCTTGTATGAAGCCACCCTGCTCGCATTGCGACAACAGGGTGGCTTCATGCAAGAGCTTCTCGAATCGGTGTGTGGGCACCTTCGGTCAAGATTAGACTAGTAGAGGGTAAGTT
The DNA here is from genome assembly GCA_038231055.1 of Leptolyngbyales cyanobacterium. Lineage (GTDB taxonomy): Bacteria > Cyanobacteriota > Cyanobacteriia > Leptolyngbyales > Leptolyngbyaceae > Phormidesmis_A. The sequence goes on along the minus strand of JBBRMC010000004.1, from coordinate 24,497 downwards.
TAAACCTTTCTAAAACCCGTATGCTCATACGAAACTACCCCAGTTTTCTAAGGGAGAAGTCGTTGACCTTTTGAATCAGGCTCAGACTGATATTTCTCAACTGAATCATGCAAGCAAGGCAGCGAGCTCGATGCTGTGAAACTCCCGATTACCCCGAAGTCCTTGCTTGTCGAGCTACATCCAGTGCAACGGTATCGCTCGGTTCTGCTACACGAGGCTGACCATGAATAAATTATGGTCTTGCCATTGCGTTCGGTCAAGCACGATTTGTAAGGTCTGCCCTCGTAGAATCTGATGCTTGATCCACTGCTTGGCAATGGGAAACCATAACGCTTTGGGAGTCATCTAATGTTTTGCTAGATGTGCTGTTCAATCCAGATGCGGTCAAAGATTGATTTATAAATACGGTTATTGACTTTGAGAGAACCCTGCTGCTTAACTACTAGTCCCGACAAGAGTAATTCCCTTTCTTCGGGACTGTTGACGGCTACGACTTCTTCTTGGTGCAAGACTTGCCGATAGATTTCTACTAGCCGAACAGATTGTTTGCTCCTGAGAAGGCGATCGCGGATAGTTCTCAGATGTTCTGGCTCATCCTGAGATTCCCAGTTGTCGATTACATTCGTTCGCACCAAATTTTGAACCCACTCGGCTTCACCGTTTGCGGGAATGGGCGAGGAAGCATTGCGAATGAGCTTGCAGAGCTTTTGGGTGAGAAAAGGCTGACCGCTCGTCCAAGCTAACATTTCTTTCAGCACCGTTTGCGGATTGCTCACTTTCTCTGCCAACCCTTGCAGCAACGGTTGGGCTTCATGCTCTTTAAAGCCCTCAAGTTGAATAGACTGACCGATGTTAAAGGGGGTGATCTGAAGGTCGGTAATTAAGTCCGAAGGGGTGGTGACACCAAAGAGCGCAAAAGTTAAACGCCGATACTCTGGAATGAGACTGCGCTGGTTATGACAGGAACGAATTAGGGCAAACAAGTCATTAACCGGGAAATTTAAGCCCAAGACGCTATCAATTTCATCAATAAAAATAACCAGTTGTTTTGAGGGAGCGCCTTCTTCTCTGCCGACTTCAACCAGCAGGACTTCTTCGATAAATTCACTCAATCGCTGAACTGGTGAAAGATCTGCTCGCTCTTGCCACCAAGCTTTTAGGTTGACCTTTCCTCGCAAATCAAAACGTCGCCCCAGCTCGAAAGCAACTCCCTTATACCATTGGTCGGGGGTAACGTTTTCACTGCCAATGCGGGTCATATCAATCGGAGCACAACACACCCCTTCGTGCTGGAGGTGGTCGATCATGCGTACCATGAGGCTGGACTTGCCCATTTGCCGGGGATTGAGAACGTAGCAAAACTCCCCGCGCTTCAAAGCTTTGTACAGGTAACGGTCTGCGGCGCGCACCACATAAGTGGGAGCATCCATTGGCAAGCTTCCACCGACTTGATAGTCAAAGGTGGTGGTTTGTTCGGAACTTCTAAGTAGCTCGTTTTCAAAGAGCAGCTCAGCTTGGGTAGCATTGAGAACTTCTAGGGTTTGTGACAGTTCTTGAGTGCGTTCTGAGACTTTATTCTCCAGGGTGCGGCTGTACTCAGCTAATTCGTCTCTTGCTTGCTGTAGGGCAGTATTATTAAGTGCTAGATTCTGGGTAAATTGAATCCGCTCGGCTTCCGATCGCTTGCGTTGTGTGATGTCGGCAAAAGCAGCGATCGCATAGACAATTTGACCCTTCTCATCGAAAACTGGGGTGGCTGACACTTCTAATGGAATAATCTTGTCAGCTTGATGAATCTCTGTATCATCGGTGGTTACCTTCTCGCCCTTCAAAGCTTTCACAAGGGGCAGTTGTTCGGTGGGATATAGCTGATCTGTCCCTGCTAAATAAGACTGATAAGTCTCAGCTAATTGAGTGCTTGCAGCTTCGGGTATGATGCCCCTGCCAAGGATTTGTTGAGCCGTCTGATTTGCGTAGTAGGGTCTACCATTGGAATCAATGACAAATACACCCACTGGCATTGCTTCTAAAAATTGAGTTAGCTTTCTTTCGTTTTCACGCAAGGCAACATAGAGTTGGGCATTTTGCAGAGAAATTGCTGCCTGTGAGGATAGAAGCTTTAGAACTTCTAGGCGATCAGGAGTAAACGCTCCAGTAGTCAGATTGTTTTCCAGATATAAGATACCGCTGAGTTTACCTTGATTGAGTAAGGGTGTGCAAAGAATAGATTTGGGTTGAGTGGCGACAATGTATGGATCGCGAATAAATTGTCCTTCATGGGCAGCATCATCTAAGACCAAGTTTTCCTGAGTACGGGTAACATAGTTGATGATGGAGACTGATAGGAGAGGGAGCTGATGATCAACAGCTATAGAGTCAATTGGAATTGATTGCAGTATATGAACCTCATCAAAATCCATGATTCCTTCGGCTTCGATGACCCAATTACCTTCCTTTTCAAGAATCAGAAACCCTTTTTCAGCGCCAGCATTCTCGATCGCAATTTTCATTAACTTTTCAATCAAATCTTCCAGCACGATCTCGCCTGAAATCGCCTGCGATGCCTTCATGACGGTTGTCAGATCGAGCGTCTCAACCAAACGATTAGAAGTGGTTGACGAAGCAGTCGTTCCTGTTGCCAGTTTTCTGCCCGATGAACTAGAAGAAAACCACTGGGGATAGGTTTCTTCTAAAATCTCAACTTTATGCTTTGCTCCCCAAATCTGGTAGCCTTGACAAGCTTTTCTCATGTAAAGTTGGGCGAACTCCTCTTTCTCTCGTTCTAACCAGAACTTTGCCGCAAGTTCATTAGCCAGAGCTTGATTTTGGATAAACTCGTTTTCTTTAGCAGACTCAATAGCTTGATCATATAAATCCATTGCCTGATGCCACTGACCAGAAATGCGAGACATTTCCGCTGCTATCAAAAGATATTTATGTAAGAAGTTTTCTGGACAGTTATCTGCCCACTCTTTCATGCGCTGTTGATTAGCTTTAAGTTGCTGCCAGTATCTTTCCTGTTCTCCTAATGAAGCCTGATTATAAAGAGAAATTAGCGTTAGTGAGTAGTAAAAATTATGCTTAGAAATTGAGATGGTGCTTGGTATGTAATCAAACCATTCTCCTGCTTGCTCTAACAGGCTTAACTCAAGCGGTTGACTGTACAGGTAAAGAATCTCAGCCTTAAAGATGTAATAGAAGCAAATTGCTGCAATTGTTTGATGTTTTTGGCAAGTTTCCACAAAATCGGCTTCTTCTAAGTCTTCTAGATCAAAGCAAAATTTATGATCGGTCAGACCTACCAAATTTTGAATCGAAATTTTAGCAGCTAATATACAATCAATTGCCCATTGATTTTGACTTTCTTGACTGAACAGCAAACTCCGATCGACTTCCTTTAGAAGAAGATCTAGATTTTTACCTTGATAAACAAGATTGTATAAGTTATAAGTTACGCTGTACCCGGTAGGTTGTAGATCACCAGATTGTAGTCCTGCCTCAATCCCTTCAATATTGACTCTCTCGGAGAGCTTAATATGCTTTAACCAAGGCATTATCATACAGGCGTGAAATTGACGTGTTCCAACTATGGAGCTTAAATCATTATATTTATCAGCTAGCTTAATACTGAGACAGCCATGTTGGTAAGCCAGGTGATAGTTGTGCAGCACGTGAGCATTGATCACTCCGAAACAGGCATAGCCTATCGGAGCTTTTTCCATATGACCATGTTTGATACTGAGATTGACCAATTTAGTCCCGACGATGTACATCAGGGCTGGATTGAAAATCCAAGCTGCTGGCAAGATGCGAATTAATATTTTCAAGGCAGCCCTTTTCTCTGGCACTACCATTTCTGGGCGGTTATATAGTAAGCCGATTTCCTGTCTGCCCAAATTCTCCTGATATTCTATAAGTTCAGTTTCAAATGCTGTTTCTAAGTTCTCTGAAGGTAAATCGATTCCTAGCGCTCTAAGTGCCGTTCGACCCGAATCAATTGCCTCACTTATTTTTCCTAATAGGGTATGTTGAATAATCTGTAAGTAGTAGAATTCTGTACGATCGAGATCTGATTTTGCTTGCCTGAGTGCCATTTCAATTAAGAACTGAGACCGCTCAATATTTCCGTTGAGATATTCAACCTCCACAAGTTCTTTGTAAAGGGTGAGTGACATCTCGTAATGCTCTTCCCAAATATCTCCTGGAAACTCATTTTCAGCTAAAAGTAAGTAATTCCTGGATGCAGCATAAGCCGTTGCTTCTTTTGCTTTTCTGCCAGCTTGTAAATTCAATTCTGTTAGCGCTATTTTTTCATCTTTGCTCTCGATCAACACTCGTCCTTCATTTAAATGATCGACTAAAGTAAAGATTTTTTCTTCACGCGCTTCGCTACTTATGTACGCAAGTAGAAGCCTGCCAATCTGGAGGTGAACTACTTTTTTTTGCTCGTCATCAATTAGTGCATAGGCAGCCTGTTGTACTCGGTCATGCAAAAACTTATAATCTTGGATAAATAATGAAGATTCGATCGGTATTTCTGAAGTTAATTCCAGCGCAGACATGGGTTGAATTGCCCCTGACTGAATTGCTGATAAGAGATCTTTAAAGGTTTCGGGAGCTGATTTTTCGTAGATGATCGAGAGCGTACTGAGGTCAAAACTGTTTCCAATACAAGCGGCTAGGCGGAGCGCTTTCTGAGTTATTTCAGGAAGTTTTCTCAGCTTCCCAACCATTAAATCCACTACATTTTCTGTGATACCCAGTGCTTCAATCTGAGCAATATTCCATTGCCAGCGCTTTTGCTGTCGATCGAAAACTAGAAGATTTTCCTGGTAAATTGTTCTGAGAAATTCGTTGATGAAAAAAGGATTTCCTGAAGTCTTCTGAAAGACTAATTCTACGAGAGAAGCGACGGTTTCTCGATCGCAGTAGAGCGTATCTGCAAGCATTTGATAGATCTCATTGATCTGTAAGGGATTCAGAATGATGCTGTTGATTATCGCCCCTTGTTCCCTTAAACGATCGATTGTTATCATTGTGAGGTGATTAGAACTCACTTCATTGTCACGATAAGCACCCAGCAAAAGCAGATACCCTGTATTGTTTTTGGTTATCATTAGCTCGATTAGCTTCAGGCTGGCAGAGTCAGCCCATTGCAGATCGTCAAGGAAGAGAACCAAGGGATGAGATTGTTGGCAAAAGACTCCAATAAACTTTTGAAATATCGCATTGAAGCGATTTTGTGCCTCAGTGGGTTCCAGTAGTTGCACCGGAGGTTGAGAACTAGTAATCTTTTCAATTTCAGGAATTAGATCGAGCATCACTTGACCATTAACACCAAAAGCAGCGAGAAGCTTTTCGCGCCACTGCTCCAGTTGTGCTTCACTCTCAGTGAGCAGTTGTTTTACTAAAACTTGGAAGGCTGAGACAATCGCAGAATAAGGAATGTTCCGTTGGAATTGGTCAAATTTCCCAGAGATAAAGTAGCCATGATGCTGCGTGATAGTTGGATAAAGTTCTTGAATGAGCACAGATTTACCAATGCCAGAGTAGCCGCTAACTAGCATCATTTCGACGCGCTTCTGTTGCGGTTCACATTCAACAACACGTTTAAATGTTGAGCGTAATATTTCTATTTCGGTTTCCCGACCGTAAAGCGTTTGCGAAATCTTTAATCGATCGGAAATATCGTGTCGAGCGATCGGAAAATCTGAAATCTGACCAGTCTGTTGTAGTTGTGTCAGACATTCTTCTAAATCTGCTTTTATCCGCAATGCACTCTGATATCGATCTTCAGCCATTTTTGCCAACAGCTTCATGATAATTTTAGAAACAACTTGCGGAATTTCTGAATCAACTTCGTGAGGAGGAACAGGTCGTTTGGCAATATGGCAGTGAACTAATTCCAGAGCATCATTAGTTTCAAACGGGAGCCGCTGGGTGAGTATCTTGTAAAAAGTTACACCAAGGGAGTAGAAATCAGTACTATAGTCAAGCACCCGATTCATTCTGCCAGTTTGTTCTGGCGACATATAGGCTAATGTTCCTTCTAAAACACTTGGACTATTGATCGTTGGATTCTCGCGCGTAAAAGTGGTCGAGATACCGAAATCAATAATCTTTAGCTGTCTAGTTTCTGGGTTATAAACGATATTAGACAGATTGATATCTTTGTGAATAACATTAGCTGCATGAATTTCACTCAGTGTCTCGACAATTTGAACAGCAATAAGGAGAAACTCTGAGAGTGAAAACTCTTTAACTCCCATCAGAATGTCTAACGATATTCCTCCGAAATCCTCTAGAACTATCGCAAGTGTATTTTTATAGGGCACTAAATTGTAGACTTCGATCACTCCATTGATTTCTAAAGAGCGAGTAATTTCGTACTCCTGCTTGTATCGAGTTAGCGCAGAAGGGGTTGGGTAATCTTCTTTGAGAACTTTGAGAATGACGGGTTGATTATTGGAGTGAGTGACAGCTCGATAAACCCCTGAATTGGCGCTTTCGTAAATCTTGGTGGTAATCTGGTAGTCGGTAATAGCACTCATCGCTAAGTTTTCTCCAAAATCGCACTCTGCTTATTACTCTAGACCATAAAAACGAATGGAGTTATCCCAGAGGATCTTTTGTACAGTATTCTTGGAGAGTGTCTCTTCTAGAGATACTACTGCCGCGACTACATCTGGCTTGTGATCCATATGAGGGTAGTCAGAACCGAATATTAAGCTATCTGAGCCAATCAGCTCGACGACCTGAGCCAGACAGGGTTCAGACGGCTCGATCGCAATAAAACACTGACGGCGGACGTAGTCGGACGGCTTCATTTTTACGTTGTCTGCAACTTCCCAGTAAAGATCTTCATACTCGCGATCGAGCCGCCATAACCAGTATGGTAGCCAGCCGCAACCCGCCTCTAGCAGTCCAACTCTGAGGTGAGGATGACGTTCTAAAACTCCGCCTTCGATCAATGCCAACAAAGCCATCATTTGTTCCATCGGATGTGAACAAGCATGTAGCGCGAAGCGAGTGCTGAAGCGATCGGCTCCAGTTGTAGGCAGACGACAATGAGTTCCTTCATGGAGGCTGACGGCAATTCCTAATTCCTCGCACCTGAACCAAAATGGCTCATAGGCAGCGTCGCTGAGTAACCGCCCCTTGACAGGATTGGGGCGCAAAAAGACCGCTTTCCAACCAAAAGCTGTGATCTGCTGCAATTCGGAAACCATTTCTTCGGGTTCATGCAGGTTCACAACTCCCACGCCTTGAAGAATTTTGGGATTGTAACTACAGAAGTCTCGCAGCCACCGATTATAGGCACGGACGAATGCACCTACAAGTTGAGGAGACATCGTGTCTACAGCACTAATCCATGAGAAGGAGGTGGGATAAAGAAAAGAGACATCAACTCCCATTTGATGCATAGCCCGCACATGAGACTCTGCATCAAAACGATTGTGCCAAGACAGGGGATAAGTTTGAGTAACTTGTTTGGCTCCTTCGAGCCGGAGGCGATCGGAGTAATGATGCAGAAGCGATTCGCCTTCGATCGTCAAATCGGCAGAAGGCGCAAAGCGTCTAAATGCAGGCTCCAGATACTTTCGCCACATATCGGGTGGTTCGATTACATGGGCATCAGCATCAATGATTTGATATTGGTTGAGCATGAGCGATCGCAGGTTAGGTGCAGGAATTGGAGAATTTTTACATCCACATGGGAAATGGGTTGAGTTGACCCTCTGGAAGCGGCTCTTTTAACCAACCTAATTGCACTGGAACTTCATAAAGTCGTCCCGCTCCCAACCGCTTCCAGAAGTGACGCAAGCCCGGAACAATGACCTTTACCACTTTCAAGCCAATATCGGGACGGGTCTGATCTAGAGCCAACAGTTCCATACCGTGTTTCTCAACGATCTGCTGACAGGTCATGACATCCTCCAGCAAATCGTCGCTCCAAAGTTGCGGATAATCAGAGTGAGCCTTTGAAGGAACGCTTTCATTAGGAATTAAATAGGGCTGATTTTCGATCGTGGCTGTTTTCCACCAATTGATGGCTATCTGAGAAATAGATGGAGTGTAACGAGTACTTCCATCAGGATTAGCGGCTAAAACAGCATGGAGGGTTTTGTTCAAGCCATTTAATGCCTTGTAGATAGCGGTCTTAGGATCGAAATGAGCACCGAAGTCGAAGATAATGTCTTCCGTCTCTCGATCTGTTCTCCTTGATATAGCGGCAAAAGCAGGAATATTTAAATCGCTGGTAATATCTAGAACCCAGAAATCTCGGTGAATTGTTTGGTAGTAATCCTTCAGAGCTTGAAAATAAGGCTCATCGAAGCTATCCAAATCTATCCTCGGTTTCTGAAGACAGTTATACCACCACAAAGCTACGCAATCTCGCTCCACTAATTCCATAAAACCCTGTACGATCGCTTCTTCGAGCGTACTACCAGCCGCACAACCATTGGAGTCAGCCCAACAATCAATCTCAGACGGGGTGGGATAGCCGTAATAGCAGTAAGCGGTTGGTAGATACTTAAAATCTTGAAGCGTGAGAGACCAAATAGGAGTCCACTCAATTTCTCTTTCCTCATTAAAAGGTTCTGGAACCCTTTGAAATCCTCCAGAAAAACCAGAACAGCCAGCATTCCACTCGTGGCGATTTTGGTATTGTGCTTGACTAAAGCCCATACAGGCATTGGGGTGAATGGCTTTGTTCTGCATTTGCAGATAACTGCCTTTTTGCCTAATTTCATCCCCTTGAAAAACTCCAGAATATCTCTCGATCGCTTCACAGAAACTGCTACATCTAGCTTGCTGGTCAGTCGGTGCAGTCCCTCCACTTCTACCGATGATGTACTGGCGTAAGGCATCTAGATCGTCAAATAGAGTAGCGAAGTGATGTCTGGCTAAATAAGTATGAGTTAAACCTGTTGAATCTCGATCGACCTTCAGCAGTTCTCGGACAATTCCCGTAATCGGGCTAATGTGGTGTTGATACTTCTTTAGCGTTTCTTCTGGAGAAGACAAGCGGTGTCCTCCATCTGCTAAAAAAGGTTTTTTCCGGTGCCCTAAAAGAACAGGCAAAGGTTGGTTATTCAACTGTGCGATCGCTTTTTTGCCACAGTCTGGACATTGAGGGCGTTTAACCAGACTATGGTTTTGTATTTCTAGAGAGAGTGTGTCATGGGTGACTAATACTCCTTCTAGCCGCTTATTTTCTCCTCGGACAATCCATTTAAAGACTTCTGTTGCCGCCATTCCCAAAGCTGTTTGCAATGTAGCAGGAAGGGAAGCAAGAGGAGCGGTGAGAGGAGTTGAAATGGGCTTTCGTCGTTGAATAAATTCTTCAACAGGTCTGTTGCCTCGCAGTCGCTGAACTAAGCATTGCCAACACCCTGTTTCACCTGGCTGGAATATAGGCCCGACCCAAATGATGGTTCCCACAGGCTTGACCAGCATCCAAGCGCGTGATGAGTCCAGCGCTTGCTGATTGTAGGCGTGAAGACCATCTTGCAGGTAATCATCGGTCAAGACAATCCCTATGTCTGCATTTTCAGCCACTTGGATGTGTAGCGATTCTAGAGCAGCTTTGAATTGAGAAACTGGAAGATTAGAACCAAAGGAATCTACGCTTACTTTTGTAGCTTGCAGTCGGGAGTGAGCCTCTTTTGGGTCAATACTCAAATGCTCGCAAAAAATAGCCAAGTCTGATGGTAAAGAGTCATCACTTTCAACAATATAGCCCTTCTGCTGCAACTGCATCAACGTATAATGAACATTGGCAAGGACAATAATTTCCTCTTCCTCAGATGTTGACTCCGTTAACAGATGCGATCGAAGTTCCTCAATAATTTCCTCGATCGTGCGGTGTCCATCAATCAAAGGAACTAATAGTTGAAAGAGGTAGCTGCAAAGCAGGAAGGAAGTTCTTTCTGTTAGAATAAATGTAGCTTCTGATTCTACATTCTCAACACGAAAGACCTCTTTAAACTTCATCTGAACACCTATTAGAGGAGTGAGGAAAGGAAAAATAAATTTACATTAAGCTGTATCGAATTCATCAAGATCCGAATAAAAATATACCTCCTAAATGAGACATTGTCTCTCCTCCAAGGAATTCTGATAGTTTTTCTATATCCTTGCCTTCTAAGACATTGGGTCGATCGGGTACTGGAAATATACCGTATGTCGTTTTCAGCAGATCGTCTTTGTGGCGTAGATGCATCAACGGATCTTGCCGGATGTTCTTTAATTGCTCTCGATCGTTCCACGCTGCATGCAATTCATCCGCCCAAAGGTCTGCTTCATCATCAAATTTGAGTATCCCTGTTATCCCATTTTTCAACAACTCTGCCAGGTTCGCTTGGGTTATTCCCTCTAGTCCTCCTAATGGATCAGGAATCGGCAGATAGCCCCTGTATGATTCCTCTGGATCGTTGTCTGATTGATTTTTGATCACGCTGGCGGCTGTTGCTGTAGCACTGTCTACGTCTAGGTTGACATTTACTTCACCCTTTAAATTCTTATATTTACCGCCCATTGCGAGGTTGGTTATCGTCTGTTTTGGATTTTGTCTCAGGTCTTCTAAAACTCCTTGGTTTAACCAAACGAAAGCCAAGACTCGGCTCCAATTTGCTCTTACTTCTGTCCAGTTTGAGTTTGCATTAACCATGATCTGTATCCTCATGCTGTAGTATGCTTACTATATTCTTTTGAGGCAACTAATGCTAGGGGCAAAGAAGAATTCGCCACCTCTATTTTTTACACACCCGTAAAAGGGGAAAGAAGAAAAGTTCTCTTCATTTCCCTTTTTTGTTGGCCATTCCTGCGGGTCAGGAGCTGTTTGCTCTGGTTTTGAAGTAAAAGGATGACCGATGATGGGGTCAAGATATTTAGGGTCGCCGACTCGCGGGAATTTTCTGTCATCCGCCCATTCTGTTTGTATTTTGGAAAACTGACTTACGATACTGCTTTGAAAGCAGACAAACAGCAATCCGCTGATGCTTTCTATATTAGCTGTTAACGACTTTGTACTTACCTCTTTTAAATAGTCCAATTTATTGCCACATATCTGTGACATATCTGAGGCTTTCGGTGACTTTAGATCGTCAAAGTAGGTTATGCCCGCACGAAAAATACGGCTCTTTGTTCTTCGGGATTCTTCACGAGCTGCATTATCTTTGCGAGGATTAACTTTCCGAATATGTGCCTGCAAAGGGCATTTTATTCCAATGGGATCGTCGGCATAATTAAAACTATTTGGGGTTGAACTTCCATCGTTTTGATTGGGTTGGTCTGAAAGATCGAGCGGAGTTCCATCTTTAAACCGTCCTATCACTAATGCACTTGCTCTTTCGCGATCGCATTCAAGTTTTTTTGCAAGTTGATCTACTTTCTCTTCAAAGCATTTAGAGTTTGTTTCAAGCTTTTGAAAAACACAGTAACTACCATAGCTATACGGTTCACCAAAAGGATCCTTCTTGAGAATTAGTTTCAGACTAGCTTTGGGGTCCCACTGCCTAAGATCTTGGCTTTCGCAGTAAGTGTCGTAATCACTTTTTAGGAATAAAGGCTGACTGATGCCATCTGCAAAACCAAAAGAACCAACAGGGATGTTTTTGAGATCTCTCAGTACATATCCGGCTTCACAGTCCACAACCTTCCCAATCTTTTCGCATTGATCAATAATAGTAATAGCGTTGATTTTCAGCTCTTCCAAGCTACTGTGACCTAGTAAAACTAATGCATCGATCTTGCTCTGCTCTGAGCCTAAATCCCAACGCTCTGGAGGATTATACCAATAATCCTCTGGAGGGCTTTTAAGATGATAGCTTTCCTTCCAATCCTGCTCCATACCTAATTTAAATAGTTCATCACCAAGTTTTGCTTCCCCATACTTTGGATCGGCCGGATCTAATCCAAGAGTCTTATAACCTTGACAAGATAGGAAAAAATTTTTACACAGCGTCTCTAAAGGGACGAGACGCTGTTGTTTCATTTTCTTAAAAGCCTCCGTATTTTCTAATTGATCCCATGTAGAGGTAACGACATGTGCAATTTCATCTCGAATCCACTGTTTTACCTCATTGACTTTGTTCTTATCAAACTGAACGAAGATATATAGGGAGTAGTTTCGTCCATAACTCTTGATTAATCCTCCTTGCAAATCCTTAAAGATCTGCTCATATGCTGGATCTTTTATGTCAATAGGTTCCTTATTCTGAATGAGTGCTTCATAGTCTAGAATATTGTCGGTGTTATTCATATTATCTTCTTTGCTGATTTTTGAAATAATGCCGATACAACTCGCACCTTAGGATTGCTTTATCTCCTGACTGTTCAATCAGCCCCAAACTGCTTAGCTTGTAAGCCAGGGTATGATCTAACCGTATAGGTTCAGTGGCACCTATTACGGCATGAAGGGCACCAGCCAACTCCGGTTGTTCTTGCAGTCTCACCCAATGGCGCTGCAAGTGATGTTTATAAATTTCGGCAGTAGGAGCAGTTTCCAGCAGTTCCACTAAAGTTAACTCCCCTCGACTCAGATGATAGAGTGCTGTATGGATTAGGGCAGGATGTCCCCCAACCATCTCCATCAGTCTGGCTGCCTCCCTACCTTCCCAATCGAGTCCGTAGCATTGAGCTAACTGCTGCACCTCCTCCTGACTGAAAGTGCTTAGCTGAATCGGCAACCCCACATTGAAAGGTGACTGGTTAAGATCGAGGGGAACGTAAATTTCCGTCGAGTGAACCACGATCAAGCGGAGCTTTCGCCAGATCGGTAGGGTTTTGGCTTCTTCGTACCACGATCGCAGCAGCGGTAAAAAATCCTTCGCCAATTGGGGATGCTCAAAAACCTGATTCACCTCATCCAATGCCAAGACGAGGGGAGTAGAAATCTCCTTGAGTAGATAGTCCTGGAAGTAAGAAGTACAGCTAATTTTGCTCCCTAGATCCTCATCCCAATACTCGTCTAGCTGCGGTTTTAGCTGGAGCTGGCGGGCAGTGTTGGCACATAGCCAGCGCAAAAATTGATTTAAATCGCTTAAGATTGCTTGGTCAACTTGCTCCAGGTTCAGGCTGACGGTGCGGTATCCCAGGCATTTAACAGAGTCGAGAACCCTGAGCAGCAGTGATGTTTTACCCATTTCTCTAGGTGCTTTGATCCGCACCAAGGCTCCTGGCTTCCTAATTTCTTGATAAACCTGCTCTTCCAAGGGAGCACGTTCAAGGTAAAAAGGGGAGTCGAGAGGGATTGCACCATTGGGGTAACCAGGCGACATGTCTTGGCTGGGATCAAGCGACTCAAGGGGATCAGGTTTTTTGTCGATCGTCTGGGGTGAAACCTCAAAATCTAGAGTAGAAATTTTTCGCCAATCCAGCGCCAATCTCCGACTGAGTTCTTCAAATGTTGTGTAATCAACAGGCTTACCGGTCAGGAAGTTACTGACTGTAGCGAGAGCAAACCCTGCATCCTCTGCCAAAGAGCGTTGGTTAGGGAAGCCATTACACCTGAGCGCCAGTTTTACTTTGTCGATGCAACCCTGCTGAACTTTGAGCGATCTGGTCATAGATACATCTCTCATTCAATGTCTCCCCACCAATATCACAGCGAAAGTGATAACGCAAGTAGGAGTCACAACAAAAAGAGTCACAAGTCAGAACCAAGTCAGAACTAAGTCAGTAGTTCTCAGGCTTGAACTCAGTTAGCGGTGGAGTCTAATGAATATATCAGGTTCAAACAAGCCGAACTTGATAGCCAACAAAACTTCAACTTCTCAAAGGAAAGAACACATGTCTCGTAAACAAGGTCAACCTGCCTGTCAACATACTATAGAGTCTGGAGATACATTTTCCTACCCTCCTTTAGCAAGCTTTTGTCCTGTACTTAGATACCTGACATAAAGGAAATAAACCATGATAGCACTCACAACTAACGAACCAAACAAGCACCTCGTCATCGCAAACATGTTCAAGCCGCTGATCACCCTTATCGCCGTCGTTGCAGCCATTTTTCTGTTTGCTGTCTCCCCCGCTGCTGCCGACAACTCGTCGTTGTACCTCCCGTACATCAATGAGTTGCGCGCACAAACCGGTGCCGGTCCGCTCTCGTACTCGGAGTCCTTGTCTCAACACTCTTGGGACAATGCACACGCGCTTGTCACGCAGCGCAACTGCCAGTTGGAGCACCTCGGCTTTGGTGGTGGGTCGCGTGCCGAAGCCCTCGCCGGTGGTAGTCCGGGCAGCGACTGGGCTCAGGAAACGAAGCAGTCCATCGACATGTGGCAAGCCGAAGGACCGTCGCCTAACCTCAACCACTATAACATCATGCACGACCCGCAATACACGACTATTGGTTGCGGCGGAGAGGTCTCGGACGGGAACAACCACGCCAATGGCTGCTTCGTCACTGCATGCAACTTTAACTAACATGAGACACCTCCAGCAAGCTTCGTCCGCCCTTGAGGCGGGCGCATTCATCAAGCCACCAGCTTGCAGGGGGGTGTCTGACTTGCCACGCATCGGGTGTGGATGGACTCGGTCAACACCTAAGTATAGGACAAAAACCTTAGAACTTGGACATACTGCGCTTGCCGACTATCGAAGTTGAGCAGAATTTGGCGAAGCAGGTCAAACCCTGTGCGAAAGATACTTCTAGCTTTGCGTCCATGCTTTTTGATTTGAATCGGATGCTGTTCCACGACCCATTCACCGACTCGATGGGCCCAACAGAAAGCCAAGGTCAAGAGAGCGATGAGCTTTTTGAGTCGTTCCGGGTCTTTGAGATGGGTCGCCTCCAGGCAAAAGCCACGGGTTTTCAAGCAACCAAACAAGGTTTCAATGCCCCAGCGCAAGGCGTAATCGGCGATTGCAGTGGAGGGTTCATGGTTCGTGGCAACCACCAGCAACGACCCGTCTTCGAGTCGTAATCCTGCCCAGTAAAGCCAATGACCCCAAAGCCGTCGTTTGCCGGATAACACCTTGGATTGATGAGGCTGCAAATCTTGAAACACAATCGTGGTCTTGAGCGATTGCTGCCCATCAAACAGTAACTCCGACTCGCGAATGCGGATGCGAAACCGAGTCACTGGCTCTGCCATCAGCAAGGCAAACCATTGGGTGCCAATAAACTCTCGGTCTGCGCTCAGAAAAGCGATGTCTTCGGGTGCAAAGACGCACAAAAACTCGACCAACTGGTCAAAATGAAACAGTAAGGAAAACGACTCATGGTTGCAACATCAACACCAGGTCAAACTTACACTGTACAAGCGGGTGACTTTCTCTCAGCGATCGCCCAAAAATTCTACGGGGATGGCAGTGAAACCGCGTGGCGCAAGATTTACGCAGCAAATCAAGCCGTGATTGGATCTGATCCAACACAGCTTAAAGTGGGCATGGTTCTGGTGATTCCTCCCAAGGATTCAGGTGGCTCCTCTGGAGGCACTTCCAAAGGTAATTTTCAGGCAATGTTAGCTGCGATGGGTGCCTTTGAATCGGGTATTCCAGATGGCAATCCTCAGCAATATCAGGTTGAAAACTCTCTCGGTTTTATGGGTAAATACCAATTTGGTGAACCCCTGCTAATCGATCTTGGCTACTATCAAGCTGAGATTTTCTACATGCATGGTGCCGATCGCAATAATTGGCAAGGAAGATGGACGGGCAAGCGAGGTGTTGATAGCAAAGCCACCTTCCAAAGCTCTCCTGGGGTTCAAGAAGCTGCAATTCGAGAAGCTTTTGCACTGAACTTGAGTCGCATTCAGGCTGCCCTTGCAGCCCAAGGACAATCTGTTGATAGCTATCTCGGTCAGGTTAAGACCTTTGATGGAAGAACCGTCACGATTAGCCTATCGGGTGTACTTGCAGGCGCACATTTATCTGGTCCTTACGGTGTGGCAAATCTGCTACTAAAAGATCTTGTCGTTGGTGATGAGTTTGGTACATCCATTCTGAAATACGTGGATGAGTATGGTGGCTATGAGGTTACGCCAGCAGATTTTTCGTAGTTGATCGCTTCAATCCGCTTTCATTGACCTACAACTTTCGATTAACAATCAGGAGATTACGATGTCTGAAATACTGTCTGAAACTGCGATTTCTCAAAATGCACTTGAATCGCTCAAAGTCTGTATCGATGTCCATCCAGAAGATTCACGGGGCGCGGTTCTTAGCGGGAATAAGTGGACTCCAGGTCAAACATTACGTGTTCGCTTTTTGGATGGTGATCCCATCGTTCAGCAAAAAATCGAAGTGGTTGCGCACCAGTGGAGTCAATATGTCAATATTCAATTTGCGTTTGGAAATGACCCCGATGCCGAAATTCGGATTTCCTGTCAACCAGGTGGTTCTTGGTCTTACATGGGCACAGATGCTTTAACGATCGACAAAAATCAACCCACGATGAACTACGGTTGGCTACACCCTGACACACCCGATGAAGAGTATTCCAGAGTTGTGCTGCATGAATTTGGACACGCGCTAGGCTGCATCCATGAACATCAACACCCCGAAGCCGGAATTCCCTGGAACCGGGATGCCGTTTATCGTTACTATATGGGGCCGCCAAACAACTGGACGAAAGAGGGCGTTGATAGCAATTTGTTTACCCAATACAGCAAAGATGTGACTCAATTCTCCCAGTTTGATACCCAGTCAATCATGCTTTATCCAATCCCCAAAGAGCTAACTACGAATGGCTTTGAGGTTGGCTGGAATACCCAGCTTTCAGAAACAGATAAAGCCTTTATGGGCGAAATGTATCCGGGAGGATCGCCTGAGCGAACCTACACGGTACAACAGGGTGACTTTCTCTCAGCGATCGCTCAAAAATTCTATGGAGATGGTAGTGAAGCATCGTGGCGCAAAATTTATGATGCCAATCAGGACACAATCGGACCTGACCCAACAAAACTCACAGTAGGGATGGTTCTGGTTATTCCATAGGGATAATGATTGAGTTTCATCCTTAGACCTCCTGCATGAATAAAATTCTCGACGTAAACCATCGTTGGATCTCGCCCCCTAACCCCCAATTCTGGGGGAACCGGAGTTTAAAGTCCCCCAGATTGGGGGATTTAGGGGGCGTTCTCGGATTCGTGCAGGAGGTCTCTTGAAGCCAGTGCTTGTCTACGATGGATTTCTTCAATGAAAGATACGGGGAGAGATTCATCATTGGAAACGCAATCGCGAGAAAACTGCCATGCTAGACGTTACTGTTCATAACAATCGTATCCACATTGGAGAGCGATTCTCAGTGTCATTCCAGCGCACGTTGAGAATTCCAGATGACGGTAACGTCTATCCCCTGCCGCCGGGGCTTGGTGCATTTCCCATTCAGTCAGTGGCAGACTACTGGGAGCGGGTGCCTTCAGCTTGGCGATCCCAAAACAGTTATTTCATTTCGATGTATCAGCGTGAAGCTCTATGGCTAGGATTTGATGGAGCGATATGGAAACCGAATGCAGTCAAAATTGCGATCGGCAAGGTCAATGCCATCTCTGGACAAGCCTGGGATGACGCACTTCATCCTCAGCCTCAAAACTATATTGTCTGTCCCAACCAACCCTGGCTCGACGGGATTAACGCAGGTCAAGGTGTGATTCGCCAATTTGTGGCAATGCCGCTAGGCTCAGGATTGACGGTAGAAGCACAAGTGAGCGGTGCTGAAGAGTTTGGGGGAATTCAGATTTTAGTCTACGAGCCAAAACCCGGACGGTTTCCTGACCAACCTCCACCTGAGCGTAGCCCTGATGCTAGAGGACTAGCCGCATCGCTACCGGTGGGTGCAGAGATGGGTTTAGGAGCAGGAGGAAAGATGACTCAAAAAATCTACCCCGATCCTTATGGTCTTGACACTTGGGATTTGGCAAACTCCGGCTCGATCGTTGTGCATATCATTAACAGCGAACAGTATCGTGAGTTAACTGATCTGGAGCCTCCAGCTACCCCCATCACAGCACAAGCCTATACGCAGTATGGGTTTCCCTGGTTTGCTCTATATGACGAAGAGCAGGGCGATGTGCCCGCTGCTGAGACGTTGAGTCGAGTAAAAACTGTTCGAGAGCAAGAATCTGAACAAGGCGTTGTCGATCGACCGGAGGATGAGGCGATCGAGATTGCTGAATCACAAATCAAGAAATTACATCCTCCTAATCATTAAAATCGTATCTCTACTGAGGTACTGCGGAGTAGTCCTCTGGCAGAGATGTTCAATTTCCCTATTGCAAATTCCTATGGAACTGCATCTTTTCAAATTCCAGTCATTTTCTTGAGTTTAACCCTTGCCACATTTACCTTTGGAGTAAGCCAATGACACGTAATATCTATGCTCTGCTCGTTGGTATTGATACGTATCCTGAAGGCGTGAAATCGTTGCAGGGATGTGTGAATGACATCAATGCGATCGAATCTTATCTAACTACTCGGATTAATTCTCAAAATTATGAACTTCATCCCAAAAAGCTGCTTAACCAGGAAGCAACCCGGCAGGCAATGATCGATGGATTTGAAAACCATTTGTGTCAAGCAGGTAGTGATGATATCGCATTCTTTTATTACAGTGGGCACGGTTCCCAAGAGCCTGCCCCAGCAGAGTTTTTACCGATCGAGCCTGATCTCCAACTGGAAACGCTTGTTTGCTACGACAGCCGACT
The DNA here is from genome assembly GCA_038231055.1 of Leptolyngbyales cyanobacterium. Classification (GTDB taxonomy): domain Bacteria; phylum Cyanobacteriota; class Cyanobacteriia; order Leptolyngbyales; family Leptolyngbyaceae; genus Phormidesmis_A. The sequence continues at coordinate 5,841 of JBBRMC010000004.1, read as the reverse complement.
TGATGGCGGTTTTGACCTGGCAGATAAGGAGTTAGCGTATCTGCTTTCCAAAGTTGCTCAGAAAAATCCCCAAATTGTCTTAATCGCTGACTCCTGCCACTCCGGCTCAGGCTTTCGCGACACTGAACTGCAAGAGGGTGTGCGACAGACTTCGGGTACAGACTCCCCAAGGGACATGAAGGATTTTATTTTTTCTGAAGTGATGGATAAGATAGCAGAGCTTTCGGCAACTCAAAATGAACCGAAGCATCGAAGTGGTTGGAAACTCTCAACTGGTGATCACATTCTGTTTGCGGGTTGTCTTGACAGTGAGTTGGCCAAGGAATATGGGGTTAAAAAAAGAGGTGCGTTCTCCTATTTCTTGCTTGATACGCTAGAGTCGGCAAACAGTAGCTTAACGTACCAGGAAGTCTTTGATCGAACCAAAGCTTTGGTACGTGCCCGGTTTCATGATCAATCTCCTCAACTAGAGGCAACGCAACCAGAATTTTGGGAACGCCCCTTTCTGGGATTTGCAGGAGATGAAGCGATCGCTGAACGTAAGCGTTATGCCATTTTGAGTTGTGAAACTCCGGGGGATAGCAATCCCCGATGGGCGGTCAATCAAGGAGCCATTCATAACATCCCTCAAGGCTTGACCAATGAGCCGATTCGATTTGCGCTCTATGAACAGGACAATCCGATCGTTGCAGTGGGTGAAGTTGAAGTCACTGAAGTTTTGCCCGAGAAAAGTATTGTTAAATTCATTAAAGCACCGGAAAAACTTACGGATACGACAATCCTCAATGCCATCCTTAAAAGCCTGCCCCGTCCACCTATGACCGTGTTTTTGGATGGGGATACCGACGAGGATAAAAAGGCACTGCAAGGGGTAGAGCAGGCACTCAAAGACTCCCTATACGTGAAGAAAGTAGATGCTCCAGCAGAGGCAGAGTATCGGCTTTGGGCACACAATCAGGAGTATTCAATTACTCAGCCCTATGACAATCGTCCTCTCGTCAGACAAGTCCACGGTTATACGGAAGATAGAGCCAACAAGGTAGCTAAACAATTGGGCTATATTGCTCATTGGTTAACCGTAGTTGAACAGAAAAATCCCGCCAGTTCACTCCCAATCAATGCAGTGAAAATGCAAATTTACCAGAATGGGCAGGAACTACAGGATGAGCAATTACGCATAGAATATCGACGTGAAGGGGATACACTCATTCAGCCGAGAATTCAAATCAAACTCACAAATACGACCAAACGTCGGCTTTATTGTACGTTACTCGACCTGTCTGAACTCTATGGCGTTTCATCACCGTTCTTTGATGGTGTAGGGGTTTGGCTCCCGCCTGACAGTAAAGTCGATGTGACCTTGACCCTCAATGGCCAATTAACGACCGATATTCCGATGGCTGTTCCCAAAGAATTGTGGGAGCAAGGCGTGACGGAGTATCAGGACATTTTCAAACTGATCGTCAGTACGGATGAGTTTGATCCAAAGCCGTTGCTACAAAGCCGACTAGATGCCCCCATTCTACCGGAAGTTAGGTCGAGGGATGTGGGATTGGAGACCGAAACACCCCCAAGAGGGGATTGGATCACGAGCCAAGTCTCAATTGTCACTGTGCGACCTCAGAAGAGTACGCCCATTACTGCGGATGCATCAGCGCCATTGGGATCAGGTGTCATAGTTCAGACACATTCTGGTCTGCAAGCGACAGCGCGCCTGACGACAGTTTCACAAGTGACACGGGATTTGGGAGCGCGGGTTTTGCCGCCGATTTTGCAAGCGTATACTCAACCCTTCCAGTTCACCGCCAGCCGGGGAGTTGATTCTGGACTCAATGCATTGGAATTAACGGTAGATGAGAGAACCATTGAAACGTTAAAGACGGTGACACCAGAAACGCCACTGAGGCTAACGGTGGAACAATCTCTCGAACCAGGTGAATATGTGTTGCTGATCGCCTATGATGGCGAGTTTGTAATGCCGTTGGGATATGGTGTAGCGAAAGATGGCATCACCGAGATTACGCTAGACCGATTACCTGATCCTGAGGCAACTCGCAGTTTGGGTGGGTCAGTGCGGATCTTTTTCCAGAAGGTGATTTCGGAGCAGCTAGGGCGAGAATTTGCCTACCCGTTGCTGGCAGCGCTGGATGTAAATCAGCCTGAGATGCCGATCGCCGATCTAACCCAGTTACAACAACGGGTGAAACAGGCTAAGAATATTGTGCTGTACATTCACGGCATCATTGGGGACACGCGCAGCATGGTGTCGAGTGTGCAGGATGATAAAGTCTCTAGAGAGGGTCAGGAGCAATCGCTGGCTGAGATTTACGACTTGGTGTTGACGTTTGACTACGAAAATCTCAATACCCCGATCGCTACCATTGCCGAACAGTTGCGCGATCGCTTAGCTGCCGTTGGACTGGGCGCTGGTCACTCAAAAACGCTGCATATTGTGGCGCATTCGATGGGTGGGCTGGTGTCGCGCAGTTTCATTGAGCAAAAGGGTGGGCACGAGGTCGTGCAGCATCTGATTATGCTGGGCACGCCCAATGGGGGATCGCCCTGGGCAACTGTGCAGGATTGGGCACTGACAACCCTGACCTTTGCGTTCAACAATGTGCTGAGTGTGGCACCCCCTGCTAAATGGCTCGGCAAGCTGGTGGGAGTGCTGGAACAGGTGGATATCACTTTAGGTGAGATGCGACCGGATTCGGCGTTTCTCAAAGCGCTGAATGCAAGTCCAGACCCGCAGGTGCCGTACACGATCGTGGCCGGAAATACCTCGATTATTGATACCACCTCCCCAGCCGCTAAAAGTCGTGTGCAATCGTTGCTCACTAAACTAAACCAGGCGGGCCGAAACATGATTGAGTTTCCCTTTTTGGGCGACCCAAATGACATTGCGGTAGCGGTGCACAACATCAAAAAAGTGCCAAGCGATCGCACGTACCCGACTCAAGTTTATGAGGTGGCGTGTAACCACTTGGTGTATTTCACGTCTCCAGTGGGGTTGAAGGCGCTGGCAGAGGCGGTGAAGGGCACTGGGATTGTGGGCGATCACTAGCTGAATCTATTTCAGAAACGACATCCATCTCAAAAATAATCGGCGTTGCTGAATCCTGCTCCGCCAAGAATTCATAGCAGGATTCAGCAACGCCAAATAATCCTCAAGTCCCCAAGGAGTCGCATATCATGTCTGAGTTTTCGCGCAGTTTAGCGATCATCATTGGCATTGATGAATATCAGAATGGCATTAATCCCTTGGCATCAGCGGTTAGTGATGCTAAGGCAATTGCTAAAAGTTTAGAAGATCATCATCAGTATCAGATTTTCCCAGAACTAATACTGAATGAAACTGCGACGCTAACCCGACTCAAAAAACTATTGGCAGAACTACCGCAAATCATTGGAGAAAATGATCGCCTACTTTTTTACTTTGCCGGACATGGCATTGCTGAGAATAGTAAAGATGGTGAACCAGAAGGGTATCTCATTCCTCAAGATGCTGAGCGTAAAAATCCTGAATCCTGGTTGAGAATGACGGACTTGCATGATGCACTGGTCGCTCTGCCCTGCCGTCACTTTCTGGGCATTCTTGATTGTTGTTTTTCCGGAGCCTTTAGCTGGTCCAGCATGAGGGATGTCGAGTTAGAAGCCGATCGGGAACTGGTCAAAGAACGATTTGATCGTTATATTCAAAGCCCAGCATGGCAAGTTATTACTTCGGCGGGGTCTGATCAAAAAGCCTGGGATGTTATGCATGATGAACGGGGAATTGCTTCTGGACAAAACTCTCCTTTTGCTAATGCGCTCCTTCAAGCGCTAGAAGGTAAGGCTCAACTTGCCCAAAATGGCGTCATTACGGCAGCTAAACTTTATGTTTACCTAGAGGATTTTGTTGGAAATTTAACCGAAGCTAACCAACTGCAAACCCCTAGCTTGTTCCCGCTTAAAAAGCATAAGAATGGGCAATATATTTTCCTGACATCAGAGTATGTTTACGGGGAACTACCCAACGCCGACCCGTTGGATGAATTGAAGAATCCCTATCGGGGTTTAGAATCGTTTGAGGAAAAGCAGAGTGACTTGTTTTTCGGCAGAGAAACGTTGACGAAAGAGCTGCGTGATTTTGTGAGCAGCCAGTCGTTAACGGTGGTTTTGGGAACTTCGGGCAGTGGTAAATCTAGCCTGGTCAAAGCAGGGCTGATCCACTCTTTGAAGCAGGAAAACGAGGAATTAGGTCAGCAAAAGTGGTGTTTCTCCGATCCGATGCGTCCGGGCGAGTCTCCCTTCCAGGCATTGAGCAATGCTCTAGCACAGGTGTCTGAGTTTTCTCCTTCTAGCCAGACTTCTGAGCCACCAGAAGTAAGTGATCCCAACTGGTTCAAGCGGATACTCAAACAATTGAGGCAAGAATCGGTGCGCTCGCCCCAAAAGCAGAAGCTGGGGGAGGAAGAACAAGAGGTCGATCGGAACCTAGCGACCTGGAGCCAGCAAAACCCCAATTCCAAGCTACTGCTGGTGATTGATCAAAGCGAAGAATTGTTCACACTCTGTCGAGATGAGCAGGAACGCCAGAAGTTCCTGCATTGGCTCACCCAAAAGATCTCGGCTTACCCTGATCAATTGCGAGTTGTGCTGACTCTACGCTTAGACTATGAACCCCAGTTCCAGGCTACAGAGCTTGCGGCGAGTTGGAGCGCGGCTCGCTTTGTGGTGCGACCAATGACGCGGGCTGAATTGCGAGAAGCGATTGAGGAACCGGCATTTAAACGAGTGATGAATTTTGAATCAGAAGATCCCAAGAATCCGCTCGTCGATCAATTGATCAATGAAGTTGCAGACATGCCTGGGGCGTTGCCACTGCTATCTTTCACACTCAGCGAACTATATATCAAATATTTAAAGCGGCAACGCGATGCTGATATAAGAGGAACGACAGTTGATCGGGCGATTACCGAAAAAGATTACAAAGAATTGGGGGGGGTAGCCAGATCACTAACGCAACGAGCCGATCAGGAATATGAGCAGTTAGTCAAACGTGAACTAGCCTATCAGAATTTACGGAGTGGATTCCTGACCAATGAAAATGCTTTTTTGATTTTTCTGTGGTTATTCCAGGAGAGTCTGGCATACGAGAAAACCATTCGGAATGTGATGCTGCGAATGGTAACAATCAGCGCTGGTGGACTAGCCCGCCGACAGGTTAAGCGGTCTGAGCTGGAGTATCCCCAGCCAGAGAATCGGCGAGTGTCGGAGGTGATTGATAACTTCACAGAAGCCCGCCTCCTGGTTAAAGGATGGGATGCGGAAGACAACATTTGTGTCGAGCCAGCTCATGATGCCTTGGTGCGAGGATGGCAAAAGATACTGAATTGGAAGGAGAAAGAGCAAGAAAATTTACTCCTGCAACGACGGTTGACCCCCGATGCCGAGGCATGGAAAAGTCGCCAACCCCAAGAGCAACCAGAAAAATTTATCTGGTACTGGAATCCTGATCCCTGGAATCCTTTGCTCTGGCACAGTGATCCCCGCATCAATTTATTGAAGCAGGTACGGACTTCTCATCACAACTGGCTCAACCAAACCGAAGATGAGTTCGTGCAGCGCAGCATTCTGCAAAAAAGCTTTAACACCAATTTTGAGAGAGTCATGGCGGTAGTAGCATTGGCAACTGCAGCGACCCTTACTTTCAATGCGCTACAGGGTCAAGCAGGAGCGCTAAGGGGGCAAATTAGTGCTTCTAGGCAAACCGCAGAGGCAGAACTGAAATCCCATCATGAGTTAAAAGCATTACTGGCCGCTTTGCAGGCAGGAAAGTTGCTGGAAAACCCACCCTGG